>NZ_JAUBQB010000056.1:0-47168 GCF_036701035.1 Microcoleus sp. Pol7_B2
TTTTTTCTAATTAACTATTTTTATCGATTTTATCATGATCTTACCTCTGTCTCACATTTATTTGAAATGACTATAACGGTTATAAGATTGACTAACTTTTATTCAAATATCTCTCAATCAAGACGATCGCCACAATATCGTCCACCGGTCTCGGCGGCGTCCGCATTCCCTTCGGAATCAAGCGGTCGAGTCCCGTCGGGGGGTAAATTTGCCAGTAGCGTTCCCTCGCTTCTAAACTGCTGTACCTCTCGTCCACCTGAACAATTTTGAGCGCAGGTAACAAACTCTGCGTCAGTTTTTGTTTCCAACTCTTAGAAGTCGTTTGATCTCCGAGTACCAATAACTCAATCGAAAACTGTTCGCACAGAGATTGAATAGTAGATATCGCTGCTTCCGACAGCACAACTTGATGGTAGCAGACGTTCTTATCTCTACCCATTACAGCTATGCCGCATTTGTCTTTACCTGGATCGAAACCTAAAATCATAGCCAGTTACCAATTATTAATTACCAAATTTATTTTTTAATTTTCAAGTCTCCTGGGCCTTGTGTTTGTTGTCCGGTGCGGAAAACAACTGCTCCGTTTTCAAGAGCAACTAAATCTATTTTAAGCGGGCCGGCGATGTAAGTGATATCTGTGGCGATCGCCTGAACGTCAAGCGGTTTCTCGTACTGCTGCAATCGCTCGATAAAACCAGCCAAAGTTTCAATCTGATTGTCTGCCACTTGAACTCTACCGCCGACAACACCGATCAGGCGAGCGCGAAATTGACAAGCTTCTATCAATTGCAGCAACTGCTGCCGCACCTGTTCGTCGGTCAAAGTCACCGGATCGACAGCAACCCCTGCAATCACATCTCCAGCGCGGAAAACCACTCGATTGATTTCTGCTTCTGCAAATACCTTAATGACCTTTTCTTCCCGCAGGTAATTAGCGCCGGCGACAATCCGCACCACGTAATCTTGACCGTCTTTAATCTGACTAATTAGTTGATCGATTTCGGCTTTAGTAATTTGAATAACCTGGGCTCTAACCTTCTTATTTTCCGGCTGCATGAGTCCGACGGTGGTTTTATTTGCTTCTTGCAAAAGCCGATCGATCGCGCGACTCGCCATACCGGGTTCGATAATGCGAACTACGCCTGCTGCTAAAATTTGACCGCGCCTGATGGCAACTGTACCCTCGCGGATTGCCTGAAAATCGCGTTCCAAAACTTGCACTTGCTGCTGCAATAAAGTTTGTTGCTGTTCGAGTTGAGTTTGTTGCTGTGCCAAGGTTTCTAAGAGTGCTTCCCTCTCGGCAATTACTTTGTCGCGCTCGACAATAGTTTGATCGCGCTCGGCCAGATTTTGCACCCGCTGGGCAATTTCCTTGTCCCGCTGGGCAATTAGTTCGTTGCGATCGACAATTTCCTTGTCCCGCTGGGCAATTTCTGCGTCTCGCTTGGCAATTTCTCGATCGCGCTGGGCAATTTGAGTTTTTACCTGGTCGATTAACTCTTGGCGCTCTTCTTGCAGTTGGGCGATTTCCGAGCCTAAAGTCGTTTTTTGAGCAGAAACTGTTTTCAATTGGTTCTCGGTGCGATCGAGCTGAGCTTTTGTACTTGATCGGGCCGTTTCAACCAGTTTCAATTGTTCTTCGGTGCGGGATTTAGCTGCTTCCACGCTGCTGAGCTGTTCTTCTGTCTTAGATTTAGCCGCTTCTACCTGACTTAACTGCTGTTCAGTTTTAGACTTGGCTGCTTGCACGCTGTTGAGCTGGGCTCGCAGCGAGTTTAATTTTGTTTGCGTCCGAGCTTGCTCAGCATTAGCTGCTTGGAGCGATTGATTAATTTGCTCTAAATTGGCTCTAGCTTGCGCTTGAGCGGCTCTGGCTTGAGCTAATTCACTTTCAACTCGATTTTTTTCTTGAGTGGCTTGGTTGATTTCTCTGCGGGCGTTGTTGAGCCTTTTTTGAATCTCGTCTATTCTAAAAACTCCCGTTCGCAGCGGCTTGCTAGTAGCAAACAAAATGCCCAGAGTCAGTGCTGACAGGATGCTGCCAGCCATCACTGTCACAACAACAGCAGTATCGCGGGGGCGAAGTTTGAACAAGCTCAACCTTGCCTTGCCGACTTTCGTCCCAAGGCGATCGCTGACAGTGGCGATCACACCCCCTAACACTAAAATTACAAATACCAGGATGTATCCAGCAGTCATTCCGATTTTAGATTTTGGATTTTGGATTTTGGATTGAATCTAAAATCCAAAATCCAAAATCGCATACTTTCTCGGCATCAAGTGAATTGCTGGCTTAAAGCCACCGGGTTGTGGACTGTGATCTTTTTCTTGTGGATCGAGATCATGGTTTCTTGTCTGAGATCCCCGAGCAAACGAGTCACAGTTACCCGTGTCGAGCCGATCGCTTCGGCGATCGCCTGGTGGGACAGCTTCAAATCTATCGTAATCCCCTCTGTACCGGGCACGCCAAAATCCCGGCACAGAATCAGCAAAAAGCTGACGAGTCTCGAACCCATATCTCGGTGCGCCAGCGTTTCAATCATCATCTCGGTTTGCAAAATCCGAGACGACAGTCCCCGCAGCATCACCATCGAGAGTTCCGGGTCTTCCTTGAGCGCTTTCTCGACTTGTTCGATCGGCAGCGAGATCAACTCTACCGGCGTAAAGGCCACCGCGTGGTAAAACCTGTCCGATCGGTGTCCCGTAATCAGAGACAGCACCCCAAATACGCTATTTTCGCGCAGGAGGGCGACTGTAATTTCTTCCCCTGCTTCGTACACCCTGGAGAGCTTCACAGCACCTCTAATGAGAACGTAGACGCGCTCAGCCGGGTCTCCAGGGAAAAAAATTGTCTTGCCCCGTTCAAAGGTTTCCACAATGGGTGGAAACGCCCCGCCGCTGATTTGGCGGAACACGGCTGCTAGCGGTCTATCATGCGTCACGACTAGATCCTTTGTACTAATCAATACTTTATAACTTGCCGATTAACCTTTATTGAGTAAATATACAGCCCAACCTCCAATATCCAAGGATTCGGTTACTTCCATCTAATGTTAAGGTAAACACGCACTGTATGATTAAATCTAGCCCTTCTCTTAACTTTTTCAATTCCGCCCCCATGTAGCTCCACAGCAAAATTAATATCAATTGTGTCTCAATTGTGTCTCAATTGTGTCTGAATCAGTTAAAGCTGAATCAGTTGTGTCTAAACTGCCGGGGTTGTCGCAGAGAGCCAATGAGAACGGTGCTAGTTGCTTCTAGAAGAAATACAGATGATAGATTTGACCGGAAAAAATGCTCTTGTTACGGGCATTGCCAACAATCGCTCGATCGCCTGGGGCATCGCTCAGCAGCTCCACAAAGCTGGGGCTAACCTCGGCATAACTTATTTGAAGGACGAGAAAGGCAAGCACGAGCGCAAAGTCGCTGAACTGGTGGAACCGCTCAATCCCAGTCTGTATTTGCCCTGCAATGTCCAAGACGAGAGCGAAATTGAGTCTACTTTTCAAACCATCGCCGACAAGTGGGGCAAGTTAGATATCTTGATCCACTGTCTGGCTTTTGCCGGCAAGGACGAACTTTCGGGAGATTTCACCAACACTTCGCGCCAAGGTTTCTCCAATGCTTTGGATATTAGCGCTTACTCGCTGGTGCGGCTTTGTGCTGCTGCTAAACCGCTGATGGCCGAGGGCGGCAGTATTGTGACCCTGACTTATTTGGGCGGCGTCCGGGTAGTTCCTAACTATAATGTGATGGGAATTGCTAAGGCGGCTTTGGAAATGAATGTTCGCTATCTGGCTGCTGAACTGGGCCCGTTAAATATTCGGGTAAATGCGATTTCTTCTGGCCCGATTCGGACTCTGGCTTCGTCAGCAGTTGGCGGTATTCTGGACATGATCCACCACGTTGAGGAAGTGGCCCCGCTGCGGCGGACGGTGACTCAACAGGAAGTGGGAAATGCTGCGGCTTTTCTGTGCAGCAATCTCGCTAGCGGAATTACGGGTCAAGTTTTGTATGTCGATGCCGGTTACGAAATCATGGGAATGTAACAGTTGTCGAAAATTTTGAGTTAAGCTGTCGCGCATTTAAATTGTATGTTAGAGGCGGGTGGGACGCCCACCCCACAAAAGTTTGATTGTTTTTTGACATACAATTTAAATGCCGCAACAGCTTATGTAGGGGCGGGTTGAGACAATAAACTTTAACTTGAACAAGTAAGTTTTATGCAAAAGCCGCCCCTTTCGAGAGTTTTGAGTTTTGCATAATTCTCTTAACTAAATACTTGAGAATCAGCGCCGATCAAGCTGTAATCTTCAATTACTAATTATCAATAACTAATGAATGACCAATTGCGAATTATGGAGATAATCGATCGCCCTTCTGTACCTCCTGCAACTTCAGTTCAACCAGCTAGGGCCGCCCTGGTGAAACGCACGACACTAGAAACGGATGTCACGGCCAGCCTCAATCTCGACGGTGTGGGAACTTGCAAGGCGTCTACGGGGATTCCGTTTTTAGACCATATGTTGCACCAGATTGCTTCTCACGGATTGATCGATTTGGACGTGCAGGCGATCGGGGATTTGGAGATTGACGACCACCACACGAACGAAGATGTGGGAATTACTTTAGGCCAAGCGCTAGCAAAAGCTGTCGGCGATCGATCGGGCATTTCTCGCTTCGGACATTTCATCGCACCTTTGGATGAAGCTTTAATTGAGGTAGTGCTAGATTTTTCGGGACGCCCTCACTTAAGTTACAGCTTGGAAATTCCCAACCAGCGGATCGGCACTTACGATACCGAATTAGTGAAAGAGTTTTTTTCGGCGGTGGTGAACCACACTCAAATGACACTGCACATTCGACAGTTGCAGGGCGGAAATTCTCATCACATTGTAGAAGCGGCGTTTAAAGCATTTGCGCGAGCTCTGCGGATGGCGGTAGAAATCGATCCGCGCCGCGCCAGCCGGATTCCGAGTTCTAAAGGAGTTTTGTAGTTTGGGGTTTGTAGTAGCGTTTGGGCGCTACTACGAACCTGTCATACCATGTCCAGTTAAATAGTTATAATACTTTGCTGATGAGTTGGCAAAGAAAAAACAGAAGTCTTTACTACACAAAGGTTGATCGACACTTTTACTAACCAGCCACACTCAATCTATCATGACTTAGGCAACTGGCACAGTTAGCAAGGTGCGTCAGACCAGAAAACCTTGATAATTGTTAGAAAAATTCCTCGGAGGCACTCTACAATTCGATTTGAGTGTGACACGCTTGCTTTATTCCTGTCTATCCAAACTTCGTCAAGAACCGGAAAGCATCGAGTACGTGACTCGCGCAAACGTAAGGCGAAGTATTGTAAAAAGCTTGCCAAGCAGCCGCTTTATCTTCGTCGTATTTACCGGCTCTTTCCGGGTATTTTCCTTGCCAATTCAGACGCACTGCGTGACCGACTAATACATCTAAAACGATGTATTCTTCTACTTGCAAATCTGGGTTACGCTGGGCGATCGCCGCCAACTCCATCAGCGCCTCAATATTGACTTGTCGGTATTCCGGCGCCACAATCTTATTCAACAAATGCTCGATTTGTAGCGCGAAATTCTTTTCTCCCGGCGTCATTTCCGATAATATAATATGGCTATCTAACCGATTGCGCCGCTCTAATTTGTCGCCAATTATCAAGCCTTTGCAGTGCCGCAGCAGTCCCCAAACACTCGGATAAAAATCCTTCGGTACGCGATTGACAGTACCTTCCATTTGCCGCTTCCGGCGCCATCCTCCCCCAGGCATTTGCGGTTCTTCGGAAACAGGCGCTACTACCCATTCAATATCTTTTTCCGCCTGTTTGACGCGCAGGGATTCTTGCTGTTTAAGGATTTGATTCATTTCCTCGTATTCTGTCAACACTTGGCGCAGGCGATTTTTGATTTCAAAGGGACTTAGCTGCATTAAATGTTCGTAAGCTTCATTTTGGGTCACTGCCAATTCGCGGGCTAATTCGCTTGTTAACAGCAGAATAAAGTAGCTAACTCTCAGTGTCAGCAGACCTTTAAATAATTGCGGTTCTGCTTTAATTAGGACGCTGAGGTAAATTAGAATTTCTTGGGTGAGAACTCGATCGCGAATATCTTCTCCACAGAATTGGCGAATTTTGTCCATCACTTCCGTGTAAGAACCTGGTCGCGAAATTATCGAATCTTCGCTGTAGGCTTTCCCCACAGCAATTTGTTTTTGCCGCACCAAAATATCTGTCACCGCATCGGACAAGCTGATATCAACTTTGTCCAGCAAACCTGCGGCATGGCGGATGACTGCCCATTGGATTTTTGATTGCGAACTTTCTCCAGCTTTTGTATAAACTTCGTTGAGCAAATCCACAACTGTAACTGTTTCTTCTGCACCTCCAAATACTGTATCAAAATTTAATCCTTTGAGTCTAACTAAGGTGTGCAGCAACTCAATTTGTTCGTACAAGTTTTCTGAATCTCGCAGGCTAGTTAGCAAGAAGTGAGTATTAGTTTCGCACTCTAATTTAAATTCTTGCGTGTGACCTAAAGGCCAAGTTTTTTCAGGATTGTAAGTTAGATAGCTGCGCGTTTCTACTGCACCAGTCACCGGAGATTCGGTAAATTCAAAATCGTGCATGAGATCAATTCTTTCGGTGCCAGCAGTCAGCATTAACTGCTTAAGGTTTCCGAGTTTAACTGGCGTGTTATTACAGTGTCCATCCCGGAATTCTTTCATTAATTCTAACAACGCTTCCCGACCGGTTTCCAGCATCGTGTGAGTCAGCATCAGCGTTACCGTAGGGCGTCCCAACTGATACCAGTGGCGGTGAATGTGAGCTATTTCGCTCTTGATTTGAGCTACTAAAAAATGGTAATCTAAAGTTAAGTAAAACTCTTGTCTGTTCAAAAATGAGGGGAGAAATACGATCGCCTCTTCGCGAATTTTAAACACCCGAGAAGTTGTTAAACTCCGCAAACGGCGCACGGGACGGCCGGTTAAACCTAATTGGTCGTTGCGTCCAATTTGCGTGTAAATAGCTGATAATTCTTTAGTCTGGCGGACTTGAATGGGTTCTACCTGTTTTGGGGTTTGGGCAGCAATGCCGTTAGCGGCTAATTGTGCTTGCAAATCTTCGTCTTCAGCTAACAGTGCAATTTGCACTAAAGGTTCTCTGTGTTGGCCGACCGACAGGTGCCTTCCCAGCGGGTCAATATCGCCCACTGCGATTAATCCTTCATTTAGCAATTGACCGAGAAAGTACAAACTTTGCGCCCAAACCAGGGGAATATTTTCATTGGGTAAGCGCTGCTGGCTGCGGGGATTGAGCTTTTCTGCTTCTATATTTTCGGCGGGGACGTAGTACAATTCTGGTAGTAGCGGCAAACCAGAGCGATCGACTGCTAGAGATTCCAAACGCTGCTGGTACTCTTGCACTTGAGCTTGATTTCCCTGAAATATGCCGTCCAAGAGCAAATAAGTGAAAAATAGCGGCCACTCGCATTCAATGTGCTCGAACTGCCTTAATTCTGTGGGTTCGTAGTGCAGGCGATCGGCATCTTCCAACACTGTTTGGTGTCCGTCCCGCAGAAACCGCTTGCAGCCGTATTTTCCTTGCAATTTGTCAATAATCTTATTTCGAGTCCGTTCTATTAATTCTCGGTCTTCCACAGCAAAAGCCGGAAAACTAATCACGCTCAATAAAGCGGCATCTACTTCTTTTGAACTAGATTCGCGAGGCAAAAGCGATTCCAAAGTTATGCGACTTCTGGCAATTTCGTCGGGCAAAACGTGAATAACTGACGCTTGAGAACCTTGAATACCGAACAAATCCAACCCATTTATTGCTTCGAGCGCTGCTTTTGCCATGCCAACTGAACTGGCGTTCAATTCTGCATTGCCGCGATTGATTTTATGACCTCTTTCCCAAATTCCGTAATCCGGCGTGCGATAGGCTCTACCGATGTAGTAAACTAAATTTTGCACGAAATTGACTTCATCAATTGTAAAAATTACGTGCAGCCCGGAAGCCGTCATTTGAGAAAGAATTAATAAGAATATAGATGTAGCGTCTAGCTGTAAATGTCCCCACTGATCATCACCGACAACAATACTTCCAGTTTGAGTATTGTATTTAGCGTGCAGGGCATCTAGCGGCGACTGAGTATTTTTAAAATGTTCTACTTTGCTCGATTGCTGCATCATCGCAAACAGCAAGCCGCGCATCAGTTTTACTGTGCTCTGTTCAAGTTCAAATGTTCTGCCATGATCGTCATCAATTTTGCGGTAAGCTAAACCCAAACCCCAAACTGCGAGAATACTGTACACGTTGTCGCGCACCCAGGCATCGGTGTAGTCGCCGTGAGCGTTAACGGCGGTACTCGCCGGCAGCAAACCAGTAATTGGGTTCTGGCGCTTGAGGATGATGGTTTTGATTTGCTGGTAGTAATAATCTAACCTGCTTTGCCGCTGGGTTGTTGCGATCGCCATTTCGTTTTCCTTGTTTTTCCTGATGCGAGTAGATTTGCGGTGAATAGACTTTTAAATATATCAGAGATTAGATCATTTCTCAAGTTATCCAAACACAAGAAGGTAATTGCCATGTCTACCCAAAACCACAATAATAACAGCGTTCCTTTCGTGAAAGTTGTCTACTCTACAGTGAAAATTAATGGTAAAATTGAGCTAGTACCGATGGAATGGTACGCAGACGGATCAGTCAAAAAAATCGAACGCTAATGCTCGATCGCACTTGGCTGGCCAACTCTAATGAACTTGCGCGACCCGTCGCTTACAAAAAAACCGGTTTCTGGGCCACCGAACGATTACTTAACAGACTCTTGGTGGCACAAACCGGGTTTTTTGCGACCCAAACTGCTCTAGCGTCGATCGCCAATCTCAGCTAATTTAAATAACTAGGTGTGTAGGAATATCAAAGAAAAAATATGGATGTATCGCGCCCGCAATTTTCAGTGCTGGGACTACCAGTTCACATATTAGATGATTATGCAGGTTGGCTGATGCAGCGCCTGCATCAAGGGTTAGGAAGTCACGTCGTGACGCTGAATGCTGAAATGGCGATGCAAGCCGAGCAAAATCAGGCTTTAGCAGATGTAATCCGCAAAGCTGAACTGGTGATTCCCGACGGTTCGGGAGTGGTGCTGTACTTGCGGCTGCGTGGCAAACCGGCACAGCGCTATCCGGGGATTGAATTAGCAGAATCGCTGCTACAAAAAGCCGGAAAATTGCCGGATTCGGAACCAATATTTTTCTTTGGAGGTTCCCCGGGAGTGGCGGCTGCTGCTGCAGAAAATTGGCAACAAAAGGTTAACGGATTGTCGATTGCTTCTCAACACGGTTATCTTTCCGCAGATGAAGAGAAAGATTTCCGTGAAAGCCTCAAACAAATGCAGCCCAAACTGATTTTTGTCGGCTTGGGAGTGCCTCGCCAAGAGTTTTGGATTGCCGAACACCGACACCTTTGTCCTCAGTCAATTTGGGTGGGAGTTGGTGGCAGTTTTGATATTTGGGCGGGAACAAAAGACCGCGCGCCGGCTTGGTTTTGCGACAATCATTTAGAATGGTTGTACCGGCTTTATCAAGAACCTTGGCGGTGGCGCAGGATGTTGGCTTTGCCACAGTTTGCATTGAAAGCTTTGGGGCATTTTCGAGCTTAAAAGTTCCCAATCGAATCGGGTTTACGGGAGTTATGGCTGATATTGCCGATCGCGCGTGAACCCGTCTTTACAATAATTGTGGTTAATTTCTCTGACATGATACAGTATATTCCCGTAGAGCTGGTACACTTAATTTAGTAAGTAGATTGGCATGAAAAAACAATAATATCTTGTAGGGGCGATCGCGAGCCAATATCTATAAAAGCCCGCAGCAAAGCCTTGTCCTCTTCACTAGATATTCTTGGGGCGGAAACGGAGTAATAGCGAATCACCTTTAGTCAAATTCGGATTTATGAGTAGTTCCCCAAGAAAGAAAAAAACGATCTTGTTTTTAGCAGCGAACCCTAAGAACTCTACGGTTTTGCGTTTAGGTGAAGAGGTTCAGGAAATTGCCGATGGGTTGCAACGCTCTAAAAAGCGTGAAAAATTTCAACTTGAGCAACAGTGGGCGGTAACGCCACGAGATATGCAGCGAGCTGTACTCGATTATAAACCAGAGATTGTCCATTTTTCCGGTCATGGTGTGGGAGAGGAGGGTTTAGCTCTAGAGGATGAGATGGGACAGATTAAACTGGTAAATGCAAAAGCTTTAGCACGTTTGTTCGAGCTGTTTATGGACCGGGTAGAATGCGTGGTACTCAACGCCTGCTATTCGGACGTACAAGCCAGCGCGATCGCGCATCACATTCCCTATGTTATTGGTATGAAGCAAGCGGTGGGAGACAACGCTGCGAGGGAATTTGCTATAGGATTTTATGACGCGCTGGCAGCCGGAGAATCTATAGACTTTGCTTATAAGTCAGGCTGCGTTAGTATCAGTATGGCAGGTATCCCGGAAGAACTCACTCCAGTTTTAAAGAAGAAGTTAGATTTGGCTGACTTAGAGACAGCAGAACAAGAGATCGTTCCTGCTATTGACAATATACTTGAGGAGTCGTCCTCTGCGTTAGCAAATGTGCTATCGCTCCCCTCACCACCTGTTCCTCTCCTCAATTTAGATAACCCAGAAGGTTCTGTTAGTTTAGATTCACCCCTATATATCGCTCGTCCTCCCATTGAATCGGACTGCTACCAAACTATTGCCCAACCTGGAGCTTTGATCCGAATTAAATCACCCCGTAAAATGGGTAAAACTTCTTTATTACAGCGCATTTTACACCATTCAAGAGAACAGGGACATCAAACTGCCTATTTAAACTTTCAATCTGCTGATGGTAATTTTCTTAGTAATCTCGATCAGTTGTTGCAATGGTTTTGTGGTGAGATTACTAATGAGTTAAATTTAGAATACCGAGTAGCGGACTACTGGAAACAAGGCATGGGTAGCAAACAAAAATGCGGCAACTATTTTCAGCGCTACCTGTTAGCAACAATTAATACACCATTAACGTTAGGATTAGATGAAGTCGATCGAGTTTTTCAATATCCCCAAGTAGCGCAGGAATTCTTTGGTTTACTGCGGGCGTGGTACGAAAAAGGAAAAAACGAACCAGCTTGGAAAAAACTGCGTTTAGTAATTTCCCATTCCAAAGAAGTTTATATTCCCTTGAATATCAACCAGTCACCTTTTAATGTAGGTTTACCAATCGATCTACCAGAATTAAACTATCAAGAAATTGTTGAGTTAGTACAAAAACATCAACTGAATTGGCATGCTCGCAAAATAGAACAATTGATTGGAATGGTAGATGGGCATCCTTACCTGTTAAGAAAAGCCCTTTATGAAATTGCTCGCGGTTATTTAACCTTAGAGGAATTTTTACGGACTGCGCCTACCGAAGAAGGAATTTACGGCGATCATTTACGCCATCATTTAATTAATCTCACTGCCGATCCAAATTTGGAAGCAGCAATGAAACAAGTAATTGCTAGTTCGGTTCCGGTACGATTAGAAGCCAATCTAGCGTTTAAACTTCGCAGTAGGGGTTTAGTGAAGTTGCGAGGTAATGATGTGATTCCTCTGTGCAATCTCTGCCGCCTTTATTTTAAAGATCGATTGGGAGTTCATTAATGAATGACAAACCTGATTTACATTACGAATATCAAGTAGGTGGTAGCCTACCTGTAGATGCACCAACCTATGTTAGGAGACAAGCTGACCAAGATTTTTATGACGGATTAAAAGCCGGAGAATTTTGTTACGTTCTCAACTCGCGACAGATGGGTAAATCTAGCTTGCGGGTGCAAACAATGGCTAGATTGCAGCAAGAGGGATTTGCCTGTGCTGCCGTTGATATTACAGCAATTGGTACTGCAAATATTACTCCTAAAGAGTGGTATTTTGGAATTATTGACTCGCTGGTAAATAGTTTTGAACTCTACAATAATTTCGATTCCTATGAATGGTGGACGAGTCACGAATTAGTCTCTCCTGTCCAACGTTTCAGCAAGTTTATCGGAGAGGTATTGCTGGAGTTTATTGATAAATCTATCGTGATTTTCGTCGATGAAATTGACAGCGTATTGGCTTTAACATTTAATATTGATGATTTTTTTGCAGTGATTCGTGATTGTTTTAACCAGCGTGCCGACAAGCCAGAATATAACCGTTTAACCTTTGCTTTGATTGGGGTAGCAACGCCTTCCGATTTGATAACTAATCAGCTTCGCACTCCGTTTAATATTGGCCGTGCCATTGAGTTAACGGGTTTTCAATTAGCAGAAGCACAACCTTTGGCATTAGGCTTAGAAACTCCATTAGAAAATTATCAAGCATTGTTAGAAGCGATATTATCTTGGACTGGGGGACAGCCATTTTTAACGCAAAAAGTTTGTAAATTGCTCAAAAAATATCTGAATTTCCAATCAATCGAAACTACCCCTGATTTGGTCGCGGATTTAGTCAAAAAGAAGGTGATTGAGAATTGGGAAGGACAGGATGAGCCAGAGCATTTAAAGACGATTCGAGACCGCATTTTACGCAGCAAACAACGTGCCAGTCGGTTGCTGGGGATCTATCAGCAAATTTTACAACAAAATCAGATAGCCGCTGATAATACTCCCGAACAAATGGAACTCCGCTTAACAGGTTTGGTAGTTCAGCAATCGGGTAAACTTAAAGTTTATAACAGAATTTATCAATCTGTTTTTACTGCTGATTGGGTAGAAAAACAATTAGCAAATCTCCGCCCCTACAGCGAAAGTTTTAAAGCTTGGCAAGATTCTGATTGCCAAGATGAATCGCGACTGTTGCGGGGTCAGGCTTTGCAAGATGCTCAAGCTTGGGCGGCCGGCAAAAGTTTGAGCGATTTAGATTATCAGTTTTTAAATGCCAGTCGGGAATTACAACAACGGGAAGTTGAACGAGATTTAGAAGCTCAGAGACAAGCTAATCAAATTTTGACTGAAGCGAATCAGACCCTAACCAAGGCACAGCAAAAGGCATTAAAGATTAAAACTGTGACTTCGGTTTTTGCTGGGGCGGCTATGTTAGTGGCAACTGGAGTATCTGTGTTTGCTAGTTATCAAGTCACTCAAGCTAAGATTTTAGCCAATACCATCATCCAGGAAAGTGCTTTTTCTAATGAATCATTTCATTCGGGACAGACATTTCAAGCACTGCTGGAAGCATTGAAAACAGGGCAAACATTCAAACAACTAGGTGCTTCCGCCGACACTACAATCAAAGAACAAGTGATGGTTGTACTGCAACAAGCAGTTTCCCAAGTAAAAGAGCGCAATAGTTTGGAAAGGCATAGCAAAAATGTCAATAGCGTCGCAGTTAGTCGAGATGGCTTAACATTGGCTTCTGCTAGCGATGACAACACCATCAAACTGTGGAACCTGCAAACCCAAACAGAGATTAAAACCCTCACTGGGCATAGCAATGAGGTCTATAGCGTCGTATTTAGTCCCGATGGTAAGACATTGGCTTCTGCTAGCTCTGACAAAACCATTAAACTGTGGAACCTGCAAACCCAAACAGAGATCAAAACCCTCACTGGGCATAAGGATTCGGTCAATAGCGTCGCCATAAGTCCCGATGGTAAGACATTGGCTTCTGCTAGCTCTGACAAAACCATCAAACTGTGGAACCTGCAAACCCAAACAGAAATCAAAACCCTCACTGGGCATAGCAATTCGGTCTATAGCGTCGCATTTAGTCGAGATGGCTTAACATTGGCTTCTGCTAGCTCTGACAAAACCCTCAAACTGTGGAACGTGCAAACCCAAACAGAGATTAAAACCCTCACTGGGCATAGCAATTCGGTCAATAGCGTCGCATTTAGTCCCGATGGCAAGACCTTGGCTTCTGCTAGCTCTGACAAAACCCTCAAACTGTGGAACGTGCAAACCCAAACAGAAATCAAAACCCTCACCGGCCATAGCAGTTCGGTCAATAGCGTCGCCTTTAGTACCAATGGCTTAACATTGGCTTCTGCTAGCCATGACGGCACCATCAAACTCTGGAACCTGCAAACCCAAACAGAGATTAAAACCCTCATTGGGCATAGCAATAAGGTTAAGGTTAAGGTCTGGAGCGTCGCATTTAGTCGAGATGGCTTAACATTGGCTTCTGCTAGCTCTGACAAAACCATCAAACTGTGGAACCTGCAAACCCAAACAGCGATCAAAACCCTCACCGGGCATAGCAATAAGGTCAATAGCGTCGCCTTTAGTACCAATGGCTTAACATTGGCTTCTGCTAGCCATGACGGCACCATCAAACTGTGGAACCTGCAAACCCAAACAGACATTAAAACCCTCACTGGGCATAGCAATAAGGTCTGTAGCGTCGCATTTAGTCCCGATGGCTTAACATTGGCTTCTGCTAGCCATGACGGCACCATCAAACTGTGGAACCTGCAAACCCAAACAGAGATTAAAACCCTCACTGGGCATAAGGATTCGGTCAATAGCGTCGCATTTAGTCGAGATGGCTTAACATTGGCTTCTGCTAGCTCTGACAAAACCATCAAATTGTGGAACCTGCAAACCCAAACAGAGATTAAAACCCTCATTGGGCATAGCAATAAAGTCTGGAGCGTCGCATTTAGTCGAGATGGCTTAACATTAGCTTCTGCTAGCTCTGACAAAACCATCAAACTGTGGAACCTGCAAACCCAAACAGAGATCAAAACCCTCACTGGGCATAAGCATTCGGTCTATAGCGTCGCCATAAGTCCCGATGGCTTAACATTGGCTTCTGCTAGCCATGACGGCACCATCAAACTGTGGAACCTGCAAAGCCAAACAGAGCTCAAAACCCTCACTGGGCATGAGGAATTGCTCCCTAGCGTCCGAACCCAAACAGAGATCAAGACCCTCACCGGGCATAGCAATGAGGTCTATAGCGTCGTATTTAGTCGAGATGGCTTAACATTGGCTTCTGCTAGCGATGACAAGACCATCAAACTGTGGAATCTGCAAGCCGGAAAAGAGATCAAAACCCTCACCGGGCATAGCAGTCGGGTCCTCAGCCTCGCATTTAGTCCCGATGGCTTAACATTGGCTTCTGCTAGCGATGACAAGACCATCAAACTGTGGACTTGGGATTTCGATCGGCTGATGGCATTAGGCTGCAACTGGATCAGCGATTATCTCAGAACCAACCCGAGAGTGACACAAAAGGATAAACAGATGTGTTCTGATTACCTCAACCAAAAGTCCATCAAAAAGGACTAGGCAAAAACAGCCAGCGAGCAAAATGCGCGCACTACATTTTTTTCACCACCACTTCCACCTTTTCTGTCGTCCATTCCTCACTGGCATCAGTCACAACCCTAATATTTCGCTGCGGGTTATCTTCATCCACAACCGCCGCCAATAATTGTTCTAAAGCATTCTGAGGTTCTTGATTGCCAAATCCTTTCCGAGATTGGTCTAACGCTGGCAACTCCAACAATTGAAAATTCGTTGCGTCCACCGTCGCAAATACTTTAATGACATCTACCCCTTCCTGATAATTTTCGGGTAATTCCATGTCAAACTTAGTTTCTTTGAATGAGCCGGGATCTACAGGTTCATAAGTAATACCTTCAGGATAGAACTTGACAATACTTAAATCTGCCTGGAGAATCAAAGCCGAAATATTTAAAACTCGCTTAGATTCATTGTGGATTCGCACTACAACCCGTTCACCTTCTTCTAACACTGGCACCTGACCATCCGCCTTCAAAACTACCTCTTGCCGTTTTACTGATTTAATTACTTCCACCTTAATTTTGCCATTCAAAGGAGCAAAAGCATCCTCATTATCCAGTTCCAAGATACTTTCATACCTAGCAATATGAATTAATCGATTAATGAGATTTTCGCTAGCTTTAGGTTCATCAACTTTGAGCGGAAACAGAAGATTTTTGATGGGTTCTTTATTCGCATCCAAAATCCAATATTCCCCTTCTGAATTCAGGGAAACAAAATAATCCACATTCTCATCTTTCTCTGCTTCCGAACAGAATTCTATCCAGCGATGACCTTCAACTTGCTCTTTTTTTGCTTTGAGGATATCTGGGAGCATTTCCACATTTACACCAGAAATTTGCGGTAACGGGTCAGGCAGAATAACCCGAACTTTCCGAATTTGTTTCAACCCTGGACTCAAATAGACAGCAGGGGAACCAATTTCAATCATTCCTTCTGCTAATTTATGATTGATTGTTCTGAAACCAAATAGCTGTGTTACTTCGGTCCAACAGTCGGATGCTCCCAATTCTACTACTTTAACTGTAGCAATGCGATTTTCACTATCCTCAAAATTCCGCGTCCCGAATCGAAAAATATCGAATTCTGCCCCTTTTTTAAGGCCGCTAGCTTCACCCATTTGCAATTGGACTCGGTTTTTGGGAATATCTACCTTCATCACCGGAGCGTTAAGGCTAGTAACGACAGATTGACCGCCCAAAAAAGTGCGATCAGTCTCGCCAATCAACAGCGGTGTTTGTCGTTTAAAGTCATTATAAACTAGATTAGAAATATGATCGTACAAGTATTTAACAGGAATATCGATCCCGTGTTTTCGCAAAGCTTTTAGTAAATAATAAGTTAAAGCGCCGTTGCGTTCCGTCCCTTCAAAAACCTTTTCATAAGCGAATTCCTGATCCCGACAAGCTGCTATTAAGGTATAACCTTTCGGTTCGGGTAACAAACCATTGACGACGGTAATATTGCGGCTATTTCCTGTTGAAGTTTGCCAACTTTGTGCTAATTCCTGAAGCGGTGCAACCCAACTATCTGTAGGTCGAAGAGTCATATCAATAAAACCTTCACCGCGAATCCGGTCATCTCCGCTCATTTCTCTGGTTGCGCCACCGGAATGACAGCTATCGAGTACCAGCGTTACAACTAACTCTTTTTCGACCATTTCTTCAAGCAGTTTAGCCAATTCCAAGTCGCGCAAATAGCGTGAGTTTGGTTGACCGATATCGCAGGGAACTAAGGCTTCATCTAAACCCATAGAACCCTTGAGGCTTTCAAAAATTGTTTTCGCCCGTCCGCCGTGACCGGAGTAGTGAATATAGACTCGGTCTTGAGGTTGGGCTTTGGCGGTTAGTTCTTTGAATTTGGCGACGATATTTTCATAAGTTGGTAGGACTTCCGGGGGTTCTTGGGGTTGGTTGGGATTGTCGGAAGCAGTGGCGGTGAGTTTAATAATTTGGTCGGGTGTGAGGTTGAAGGTGTCTTTTAAATAGGTTTCGACGTGGTTGATATCTTGAACGCATCCTCGCAAGTTTTTGTAGTAGTTACCTTCTGGTAAGCGATGGGGGAAGTAGAAATTGATGCCGATGAGGAGGGCGTAGAAGTTGGGGGTTTGGTTTGTCATGGTTGTTGGGGCGTAAGGGTGTGGGAAAAGTTTGATTTTTATATGCGAGTGAAGTAGAAGTTTTTTATGCAGTTTTCAATCTAAAATTATCAAAGCTTATTGCATAAATCTTTGTCAATTTCCAGGGCATCTTCATCATTAGGATTAGGTATAAGGTAATTGTCTATGAAATTGCATCCTTCCTTAACTAAATAACCAAAATCTAACCGCCACAGTCTCACTGTCTTGTCCTGATTGCCAGTCGCCAGCAGCTTGCCATCGGGGCTGAAACTGACAGCCCAAACCCTGGCTGTATGCCCGCTGAGGGTTTTAATTTCTTTGCCGCTGGAGGTATCCCACAGTCTCACAGTCTTATCACTACTGCCAGTCGCCAGCAGCTTGCCATCGGGGCTGAAACTGACAGCCATAACCGAGTCTGTATGCCCGCTGAGAGTTTTGATTTCCTTGCCGGTGGAGGTATCCCACAGTTTCACTGTCTTATCCCAACTGCCAGTAGCCAGCAGCTTGCCATCGGGGCTGAAACTGACAGCCCAAACCCCGTCTTTATGCCCGCTGAGGGTTTTAATTTGCTTGCCGATGGAGGTATCCCACAGTTTCACTGTCTTGTCACTAATGGCAGCGACCAGCAGCTTGCCATCGGGGCTGAAACTGACAGCCCAAACCCCGTCTTTATGCCCGCTGAGGGTGTTAATTTGCTTGCCGGTGGAGGTATCCCACAGTTTCACTGTCTTGTCAATACTGCCAGTAGCCAGCAGCTTGCCATTGGGGCTGAAACTGACAGCCCTAACCGAGTCTGTATGCCCGCTGAGGGTTTTAATTTGCTTGCCGGTGGAGGTATCCCACAGTTTCACTGTCTTGTCAATACTGCCAGTAGCCAGCAGCTTGCCATTGGGGCTGAAACTGACAGCCCTAACCGAGTCTTTATGCCCGCTGAGGGTTTTGATTTGCTTGCTGGTGGAGGTATCCCACAGTTTCACTGTCTTGTCACTACTGGCAGTGGCGAGCAGCTTGCCATTGGGGGTGAAACTGACCACCCTAATCAACTCTGTATGCCCGCTGAGGGTGTTAATTTGCTTGCCAGTGGAGGTATCCCACAGTTTCACTGTCTTGTCATCACTGGCAGTAGCCAGCAGCTTGCCATCGGGGCTGAAACTGACAGCCCTAACCAACTCTGTATGCCCGCTGAGGGTGTTAATTTGCTTGCCGGTGGAGGTATCCCACAGTTTCACTGTCTTGTCATCACCAGTGGCGAGCAGCTTGCCATTGGGGCTGAAACTGACAGCCCAAACCCCGTCTTTATGCCCGCTGAGAGTGTTAATTTGCTTGCCCGTGGAGGTATCCCACAGTTTCACTGTCTTGTCACTACTGGCAGTCGCCAGCCGCTTGCCATCGGGGCTGAAACTGACAACATTAACCCAGTCTGTATGCCCGCTGAGGGTTTTAATTTCTTTGCCCGTGGAAGTATCCCACAGTTTCACTGTCTTATCCCAACTGCCAGTAGCCAGCCGCTTGCCATCGGGGCTGAAACTGACAACATCAACCAACTCTGTATGCCCGCTGAGGGTGTTAATTTGCTTGCCGGTGGAGGTATCCCACAGTTTCACGGTGTTGTCACTACTGCCAGTAGCCACCAGCTTGCCATTGGGGCTGAAACTGAAATCATTAACTCCGTCTTTATGTCCGCTGAGGGTGTTAATTTGCTTGCCGGTGGAGGTATCCCACAGTTTCACGGTGTTGTCACCACCGCCAGTGGCCAGCAACTTGCCATTGGGGCTGAAACTGACAAGATAAACCGAGGCTGTATGCCCGCTGAGGGTGTTAATTTGCTTGCCGGTGGTGGTATCCCACAGTTTCACTGTCTTGTCATCACTGGCAGTGGCCAGCAGCTTGCCATTGGGGCTGAAACGGACAGCATTAACCGAGTCTGTATGGCCGCTGAGGGTGTGAATTTGCTGGCCAGTGGAGGTATCCCACAGTTTCACGGTGTGGTCACTACTGGCAGTGGCCAGCAGCTTGCCATTGGGGCTGAAACTGATAGCCGAAACCCTTTCTGTATGGCCGCCCAAAGTGTTTGGTGCTGCCACATTAGAAACTGTATTTAATAATGACAATTCTACGTAGGTGTGGGTATTAGCATCTACCCAAGGTGTACGTCGCATTTGCACAACCGCTTTTAAACTTGTTTTGAGAGCTTTCGTCCCATCTAAATTTAAAAGCCCGTCGGAATATTGAGCCAGAGAATAAATTTGATTGATAGCAGCACGCCACCAACCAACACCAGCTAACCCTGCTAAAGCCAACGCGATCGCCGAAAAGCCACTTAGCCCAATAATTGTCAGTCGCCGCCTGCGTTGCTCCTTTTGTCTCTCCCTATCCCGTTCTTTAACACTAACCTCAATAAAATCTCGTTCTTCCTGGGTCATTTCATCGGCACGTTGACGCAACCAATCTTCCGCCACAGTCAACGGCACACCCCGCAACATTGCCCCAGAGTCATGGTTATCATTTTTCCACTCCCGCAGGGCCACCTTCAGCCGTTCTTGCCAAGTCCGAAACTGACGGTTAGCATTTATCCACTCGCGGAGAGTTCCCCATTGCCGAATTAGGGTTTCATGCACCAATTCTACGGTATCTTCCTGTTCTTGCCGTCCCGTCACTACCAAACGCGCTTGATATCCCGCTAAATAACTGACCAAATTCCAGTTATCTTCCCCCACTTCCGCACGGCTAGCAACGCGCCTGGTATCCTCCGTTCCTTCCCCCGGACGCACTAATTGCACAAATATTCGCTGTGCCTGTTTTTTCTCGGTTTCACTCAGTTTTTGATAAACCTGTTCGGCATGATTGGCAATGGCTTTTTTCACCCCGCCAATTTCTTCATAAGCTTGGTGAGTTAATTCTCGGTTTATTTGCTTTTCCCATAACCGAGTTACGGCAAATTCTAATAATGGCAAATTTCCCGGTTCTTCCTCCACATCATCAAGAATGCGTTGGGTTAATTGTGCCTCAAATTCTACTTCCAGCTTTTGGGCAGGTAATTCAATTGCTGCCTGTAATTCCTCCCTTTTCATAGAACTGAGTAACTGTGGTGTATACTCCTGGAACGCATCCCGCAACGGACGATAAGAAAGGGCATAACCGTAAAAGTCCGCCCGTAAAGCCAAAACTAATGTAATATTTTCTTGTGCAATAGCCGTTAGTAAACCATCAGCAAAATGTTCCGGTTCTTTTTTTAGCTGAGAAAAAGTGTACAGTTCCTCAAATTGGTCTGCAACTAACAACAACCGTTTACCTGGGTTGCGCTCTAAAATGCAAGATACCAGTTGCTGCAAAGTGATTCTACCGTTTCGCAAATCACCTGCTAGCCCCATTGTTTCCCGCAGTTGTTGAGTTTCACCTGCTGCTGGTTCTAATTGCCGCACTAAGGCAAAAGCTAACTGCACAAACGGTTCTTTGCCCGGACGGAAAGATGCAATTAACCAGTTTCCCTCTTTTCGCAATTTGGGAATTAATCCCGCATACACCACAGAAGATTTACCGCTGCCGCTTGGCCCAACCACTGCTACCAACGGTTGTTTGTGCGTTACTTCTACTAAATTACTGACAAATTTTTCCTGTCCGAAAAAGAAGTCGGCATCTTCTTCGCCAAAGGCAGATAATCCTTGGTAAGGATTGGGCGGAATCACATCTTCAACAACAATTACACCCTGAGCAATCGGAGAATCAATTAAATTCTTTTTCTTGAGAACTGGAGTTTCCTGCTCTCGGAAGCTCATCATCTGCGAGCAACCTAAGTCGTAGCCTTCTTCGAGCGTATATCCAGCAGCGATCGCATCATAAAACCCTACAGCAAAGGCAAGAGCTGCTCGATCTCCCACGGCTCGATTCATGCCAATGACATAATTAACGTATTGGCTAATTGCCTTTGCCTGTACTTCGGAATAACAAGCATTGAGAATTACACAATCTACACCTTTCTGGGCAAACAATTTAAACATACTAGCTAGGGCGTTTGTCTGCACGAGCGCCATTTTTCCGGTATCGTCTTCTAGGACAATTCCCTCTGCTCCAGCACCATGTCCGCAAAAGTGGACTATGTTGGGTTGATAATCTAAAATAGCTCGGTAAAAATCACGGGAACGCACGGCCCATTTTTGTTCTAATTTATACTGTTCTCGTTTATTTGCCCGTCGCAATCCTTCGTCAATTTCCCGGATCTCTTGCTCCAATCGCAGGGGAACGGTATTGGTGGGATTGGCTGCCAGAATTAAAATTGTTTTGACTGGGTTGTTGTTAGTCATGAACTCGGGAATTGCTCGGGTTTTCTGGAGCTTTTACTTCTGTTTGCTTAAGGAGAGTTCTTTTACTTAAACTGATAAAGGTCTTTGTATTTCTATACGATTCAGTCTTAGTATACCAAGCTGGCAATAAAATCTTTGCTGCGCGTTAAGTAACTTTACAGTGTGACAGAATGTACAGCTTTTATGACTGTGAGATTGATGTGCTTGATTGTGCGACAAATTTAACTGTGTTTGCTTTATTTCCGGTTCGATAGTAACTTTTTGGCGATTTAAATGTTAAATACTTAGCAGCAGTTTGATGGGTCGATCGCACTTTTTTAAAGAATGGTTAAGATTGCAGATGTGTAGCTAGGCATTCGTTAAGCTATATTGACGGGTTTTCACTCATCAGCTTCGCAGGTAAAGGATAATCAGCAATATTCTAGTTAACCATAGTCGGGAGACAAGCAATCATGGCAGAAATTGAACTTCTTGTAGAAAGTTTGTGGGAACTTGATGAGGATCAGCTAGCAGCACAAATTGGCGATCGCGCTCAAGCCATAGGGGATGATGCGGCTGGACTTGGAACCAGAGGGATAGACCCAGCTTCCCTGGATTCTATTGATGTGAATGTGGCGGCTAGAGCATCGATCGATCTCAGGCTCCTAGAAACTGGCCAGCGGTTGTTCGATCGCGTAAACCCCTTAGTTTACGAGCTGATGTGCAAACCCCTCGGAAACGATCCGCAGACTCAGAAAATCCTGGATGAAGCGATCGGCCAGAATTACACTAAAGCTGCTGGGATGTTAACTCCTGTTCTAATCTCTGGACTCGGACTTGCTCCTGCTATTGCTACTCTTCTCGCTACGTTGATTATCAAAAAGATTGCCAATTATAGCGCTACTGCAATTTGTGACACTTGGAAGCAAAACCTGCCCAAACCCACAAGCTGAGCTATAAACGGAACTTCCACCGAAGGCGGAGGAAGTTCTGTTCCAGCTTTGGTGAACTCGATCGCGCTAACACCTCAAGCCATTTGTTCGCGGGTTTTGAGAGCGACTATTCCGTCGGGCTTCAAACCTTTTTTCTGCTGAAATTCCTTGACGGCTGTGTCTGTTGCCGGCCCAAATTCACCATCAACCCCAACTTCAACGCCAGCCTTTTTCAAGCCTTCCTGAAGCTTGATTACATCTGAGCCTTCCATTCTGGGCATCGCCAAGCGCAACGTTCTGGGCTTGTCATCCCACGGCGCTTTAGCAAACCCTGGAGCAGGCGATCGATTAAGTGCATCCTCGGTTTGGGGGCCAAAGCCACCATCCTCGCTAATCTTTGCATCCGGGTTGTTCTGATTCCAAAGCTGCTGAAATGCGAGTATTGAGTTACTGCGAAGATCGATCGTCCCGTCGCCTATGTAGTCGAAGTGAGGCGGATCGCCCGGTAATGGATGCCAGCCATATTGCATCAAATAAGATTCCCAGCCTCTGGCATCTTCAATGTCGATCGCTAGCCCTGTTTGGTGATTGCTGGTGCCTGGTGGCGCTACAGGATTGGAGTTGTTGAAGCGATCGTTATACAATAACATTTGCTGGGCGATCGTGCGGTAAGCAGAGTTCACCTGCATCGTTTGACCTCGATCTTGAATGGCTCTCTGAAGTGCCTCTTTTGCCGGGGTTTGTACGTAGGGAAAAGCTGCCTCCAGCAAGTCTACATTAAGGTCATCAAAACTGACAAAGGCATCTGGCATCATCAGTTGCAGTTGATAAATCAACTGTTGAGATAAGCCATTGACCACCGCAGTCGAAGACATGGGGGCATCTTGGAGCAATCCCGGGAAACTGCCTCTAAGTTCCAACATATCCCGTTGGACAAATTCTTCACAGGCTTCGATAATTACAGGTTGATTAAATAGAATGTCGCTTGAGTTAGTCATGGTTTTATCCAATCAATTTGAATTTGGTCAGTCGTAGATTCATAAACTCTATCCGTAGGCGAGGCACACCGCACCTTACCTCCACATAGCTTGTGAAAATTACTTGATTGTGTCAGTGTAATTCGTTACACAATCAATTTTATAGTCCCAATTCTTTGCGTGTTTGGACACCGACAACACCATCCGCCGTTAGCCCTTTTTGCTGTTGAAACTGTCGCACAGCACGATCGGTGTCTTTACCAAAAACGCCATCTGCTGAAACATTTATTCCTGCCGCGATCAGCGCTTCTTGCACTTGACGCACATCCTCACCTTGCATTATTGGCTCGGTAAGTGTGAGAACCCGAACAGCAGGCATTCCTAAAAACAGAGCTTGCTCGGCCAAGCGCCTGCGTGTCAGCCCTGGCCAGGGTTCACCATTGACCTTATTCCACACAGGAAACTGATCGGCTGCTCCTTGATAATCTCCGTCGTTCAACAACTTCAGAAGAGTTGAACCTCCAAAACCTTCTGTTCCTGGCCCTACGTTGAAACAGAAGCAAACCAGTGCAGAAAACTGGTTGTCATCGATCTCAACTTCAACGGCATCCTCAACATAGGATTCAAACTTTTCTAAATCTTCCCTCAGCAATTCTTCTGCTTGCGTTTGGCTAATAGTAAGTCCTGGATAAACATCATCGCCAGTGTGTCCGTAACCAATTGTCCAAACTCCACCGCCATCATCATAAGCAGTGAGTTCACATCCTTCAAAGGTAGTGAGAAGCTTGAAACCTTCTTGATTGATATGCTTTGAACCTCTGCGTTCTACCACATCAGGAGGTTGTTCGTCTGGAGGATGAATATGATATGTTTTAGCCACACTGAAGCTTAAAGCATCAATTAATGCTTTTACTTGCCCATTAGTCTCCGTAACTTTAATAGCTAGGTCGTCTTCGATTTCGTATACGCGACCATCGCCGAAGAGTTCCAACGATCTTTTTGGCATTTGAGTTTTTCCTTTTTACAAGGTAGGTTCAGTCAAAAGAGGCATCTTGAAGATCCGAACGCAAAACTTTTGGCTATTTTCAAAATGAGTGAAAAGAGTCTATTAATTAATGATTTCGAGCAAAAGTCTGGGCTTGACGGGTGACTTGGTTATTATATAGGTCTGTTCCACAATCATGTTCGCGATTTGCACAAACCTTTACAAAAATTAATTCACCTTGACAATCGGCTTACCGAATATCTCTGATTCACTACGCGCAGTTTTGGCTCATATTCCGCAGATGTAACTCATCTTATTGCAATAGTCCCGACTGTTTTTAATTCGCAGTCTGAAACCCGGGATTTCCGGGAAAGTAACTCGATATGTAAAGCTATCATCAAAAAAGCGATCTTTTTGTCAGGACTTACGCAAAAAGTGGTTTGACTCGCCGCGAATTATAGCGGCTTCAGTCCTCAGATTTTATGAGGACTGAAGTCCGAACGATCGAACCAGTTTTCTGTTCTTAGCTAGACAATGTAAGGAGAATCGATCGGCTTTGCCCGATTAATCGCCACCAAAGTCTGGTAAATCAAAGCCGAAATCTCAGCGCGTGTAATATCCCGCTGCGGCGAAAGCCAATCGCGGGAAGGATAATTAACCACAATCTTCAAAGCAGTTGCTGTGGCGATCGCACTTAAAGCATAATTAGGAATTTGAGAACGATCGTTGTAAACTTTCAAAGAATCAGGATTGCCGCCCTTGAGTTCCAAACCGTTAACCAAAGACACGATCGCGTCAGCCTTAGTCAAATTCTGATTCGGGCCGAACTTCAACCCCGGAAACCCCGCCAAAAACCCCCCCCGATTTGCCCGTTCGATCGCACTTCTCGCCCAAAAAGTAGCAGAAACATCAATAAAATTTGTAGCCGGCACCCTCGGAATCGGACTAAACGCACTCACCAACAGCGCCGCATATTGAGCACGATTTAAACTGTCATCCGGCCGAAAAGAACCGTCAGGAAAACCGCTAATTATATTCGCCGCAGCCAAAGCTTCAATAAACTTCTGTGCCCAATGTCCAGAAATATCGCTGAACACCGCACCGCCGATATTCGGATTGCCGCCGCCCTTTCTCACCGCAGCTTGCACAGCTTTAAAAGCATTCACTTTCCCGTAACCAAACCAATCGCTGCGGCCGTTGTTTGGATCGTAATTTCCCAGGCGATTGCCCAACTGGGGATCGGGATCGGGATCGACAATTTTTTCAGCAGTTTGTTCGAGAATTCCCCGCACTTCCCGCGCCGTCAAACGGGGGTTAGCCGAAAGTATCAGCCCTGCAACCCCAGCGACTACTGGAGTGGCGCTGGAAGTACCGCCAAAAGTATCCGTATAGTCCCCCCAGTCGTAGCCCCGATCGCCCACTCGATCGGCAGTAAACACCCCCAAACCGGGCAAATACTGCGTCACCTCCGGCGGCGTGCCGATAAATCCGGTTTCGGGCAGCCAGGTTCCCGGCGGTGCGTTGTTGCTGGGGGCGCAAACCGAGATGCTGCTGCCCCAATTGCTGTAGGCTGCTTTTTTGTTGAGGGAAGTGGAAGCGCTGACGGCAATTACGTCGGGGTGAACGGCAAATCCGTTTAGCCATCTAGTTTGACCCTCCACGACGTTGTTGGGCCAGCCTTTCTCGTTAACAGTACCGTTGACTGGGCGGTTGGCATTCCCCGCAGCGAACAGAATAACGCAGCCTCTGCCGCCCCGCCCTTGGGTGGCGGCTTTGGTGATAACGGCACTCTGCCGCAGGGAAAGGGGATAGTAAACTGCAGCAGGCCCCCAACTGCAAGAAATGACGGCGGCACCTTTTTCGATCGCCCAATTAAATATTTTTTCGACAGAATTGTCATCGAGAAAACCACTGGTACGGATGGGCATCAGGGCGCAGCCGGGGGCGACGCCGACAATGCCTTTGCCGTTTTCTTCAGCAATGGCGACGCCGGCACAACTTGTGCCGTGGTTGTCTGAGTCTGCGACTGGCATCGGGGAAGTGTCGCCGTCTTTGAAATCGATGGGTGAGACGATTTTGCCTTGGCCTTGAAAATCTGGGTGAGTGATGTCAACTGAATCGTCGGCGATGGCAATTACGATCGATCGAACTCCGCGAGTCATGTCCCAAGCTGGTTCTGCATAAATTTGAGCACCGCCGACAAGTTGGTTGCCGCCTTTGTTGTTGAGATACCACTGTTTGGGATAAAGCGGATCGCGGGGCGTGTAATGCTGCTGCGTCTCTACTAAAATGTTTGGTTCCGCTACGAGAACTTCTGGATATCTTGTCAGGCGGTTGGCAATTTTGACCGGGTTTTCTGTTGCTTGTTTTGTGACTTCGCAGACGAAGGTGTTGGGAATTCCTTCCACTGGCCGGACTATGTTTAAAGCTGCTGCATTGGCGATCGCCTTTCGCGATTGTTCGTCTACTTGTTCGCCAAATTGAATCGTAATTTGGTCGGTTAAATAAAAGAATGTACTCGGATTGTTCGCGGGGCAATAGACGTGGCTGGCAAAAGCTACGGCATCGCTGGCGCGGGCTGCTTGCATTGCTGCTTCTAGGCTAGAGGGCGCAACGAGATATTCATCGAGATTGCTTTGGCCGACGCGGCGGTTGAGTTTTGCCCCAGTTGTTGCAGCCCAATCGTTTGAGGCTGATGCTGTTGATGAGGGGCGGACTGTAAAGCGATCGTCCGCTTTTGACAGCAGCAATTCGTCGCCGCCGCGCTGCAAAATCACTGCCAGACTTTCTTCGGGAACTCCAATACCTTGATAATTTTGGAGAATGTCGGAGGTCGGTTTGCTGGGTTGTACCATTAGAAATATTCCTGTTTAATTTTGATGTAGATTTATCAAACATATTTATAAGCTGTCAGGGATGTTTTCACCCTGAGGGGTTTGAAACTGTAACTAACAGCGGTAGGGCCCGTCCTCAGCACCTTACTAACTCCATTAGTCTCAAGCGAGAGAGACCAAAGTTTGTGTAGGATCGGTTTCAATCGGCGATTTTTATTCGACGGCTGAGTGTTTTTTAGATAAACAACCTCACAGAAAACTCGTGTTGAGCTTTTCTCCCGATCGCACCCTTTGACATTTCAACAAATTTGGTGTACACTTAGCCGGTTGCGATCGCCAATGGTAAGATCGGCTCAAGCTAAATATTTTTTTAAGGCGCACAGGCGCAAAGTAATTTCATGGTATACTCTGGAACTGTTTGCTGGCTTCGCTCCACTGCCCGGATTACGATCGGGGCGATCGCAGCTTTTACCCTGTTGCAACCGCTCCAAGTCCAAGCACAACAACCTTCTGGGCCAGAGAACCAACCCCAAGTCGAACCCGCCGACGACCCCACAGACCCCAACAATCTTCGCCCTCTGACGCAAGACAGCAGTCTGCTGAGCGTCCCAGGAGGCCAGCGTTTGATGACAGAAGCCAGCAGTGCTATTTCCAATCAGAATTACGCACTGGCTACTCAAAAACTCCAAGAATCCCGCCAAATTTTCAATCAACTGTCCAACTTCTACCAACAACTGGGTAGCAGTTTTGCCGGAATTGACATCCGCTTGGCCGAAAGCCACCGCACCAAAGCTGTAGAAACAGCCCAAATGCGCGACGAAGCTACCTACCGACTGGCGTTGGTACACCGGGCGCAAAATAAGCCCGAACTGGCGGTGCCCCTGCTGATTCAGATTATTCGATCGCAGCAGCCAACTCGCGACTTGGGCAAGAAAGCTTACCAGCAGTTACTGGAATTGGGTTTTGTGGATTCGCCCTTTCCCCGGCCTGCCAGCAGTCAACCGAGCTCATCGAAAAAATAGTTCCACTAAAATCTAAATTACAGCCGTTTATCAGAGAAACCAATGGTTACACCGTCTCAAGTAGCAGAAATGATTAAGGCAGGGTTGCCTGACGCTAAAATACAAGTTGACGATTTGACCGGTGGCGGTGACCACTACCAGGCGAGAGTCGTCTCTGCAGCCTTTGAAGGAAAAAGCCGAGTACAGCAGCACCAAATGGTCTACGGCGCTCTCAAACAGGCAATGGCTAGTGAAGCCATCCACGCTTTGGGCTTGGAAACCTTAACTCCCGCAGAATGGGAAGCGAAAAGTCAAGTTGCTTAATAGTTGAGCGGCAATTGGGCATCACAAGTTTGTGCTTCTGTCAATAGTTGCTTGAAATACAACTGCTGCACTTACGCACACAAACCAAAGAAACCGGCTTTCTTAACCGGAATCTATGGCTGTAACGAAAGATTGTCCTAAAAAACCCGGTTTCTGCGTCAGTCAACGTTTAAAAATTTTCAAACAATATTAGGAGCTACCATGACTACAGCAGCACATGAAAGAATTGACGAATTGGTTAAGCAAAACAAAATCATGGTATTTATGAAGGGCAATAAGTTAATGCCCCAGTGTGGTTTTTCTAATACTGTGGTGCAAATTCTCAATACTTTGGGAGTACCTTACGAAACTGTTGATGTTTTGGCCGACCAGGAAATTCGTCAAGGCGTTAAAGAGTATTCCAACTGGCCGACAATTCCCCAAGTTTATATCAACGGCGAGTTTATTGGTGGCTCGGATATTATGATCGAGATGTATCAAAAGGGCGAATTGCAAGAAGTTGTAGAAGTGGCTTTGGCTTCTTAAATTAGACCGAAAAAACATATCCCCGACTTCTTTAAGAAGCCGGGGAAATAACAGCAATGGCGTTTTACGTTGAATTAGGTTAATTTACTTAATTATTCGTTAGAGCAAGACTAAATCATTTGTGAATTTCTTACTTCCTCCCCGCGGGTTCGGGGAAGGTTGGGATGGGGTAAAAAATTTACGACTCATTTAGGATTGCTATACCAGGCAGAGCCTGGGAACGCACTGCGGTCGGCTATGCCTCGAATTTTTAGGCTCCGAAAGCGAGGCAGAGCATCTGGACATTGGTTCCCAGGCAGAGCCAGGGAACCCGTTACAATTGCCAATTCCCCATTGCCAATTCCCCATTGCCAATTCCCAATTCCCAATTCATCAAGGGTTTATACAACCGAATTTGCTATTTAATAGTAGTCGGCTTCAGTTTGGGTCTGTGGCATTGCAAAATTGGAGGGGTCGTGAATGTAACGCGCTGCTTCTTCCTCTAGTCTGTGAATCAGATAGGGTTCCAAACCGTTGGAATGCCGCAGGGCTGCTAAATACCCGTCTAAGTAAAGCCGCAGGTCATCGAAGCGATAACCTCTATTCCACATTTCGACGAGGGCGTCGGTGAGTTTCTGGTAGTGCCGGATTGTTTGGGTGTCTTGTAGCATGGTGTGAGGTTGAAATCCTTTGTGGTTTGTATAATGACGGCGGGATTTAGGAATGGCCTCGATTGATGCTGAGTGGCTCAGCTTGAGGCTATTTCTAAATAAAAGTTTTTACCCTGCTCAACAGGCTACCCTCCATAAAAAATTTCACTCGTTGCAATGCAGTTGCTCGACTTTTTGCGCGCACCTTGATAATTCGCTGTGCGTTTAATGGAGTCGGGATGTGGCTGAATTTGACGGTCAAAGTGGCTGAGTGTTCCGGCTACCGAGCGAACGGCTGGAGGAATTCTAGTTTCACTTGCGCGATTTGTCAACCTCCTGGGAGTGGGGGCTGGGTCGGGGGGATCGCTTTTAGCAGGCGGTTGGGGCATGGGATCGATCGGCTTTACACTGTCTTATTTTCATTGTAAGCTTACCGCCAGAATGATTTCACCTTTCTGCAGGCTGACCCTCCCAAATTAACCCAATATTTAAAATTCCTACCCTGGGTGTGTCCGCTGCTTTAAACGTAGCTCATGCTTGAGTAGCGATGGTTACAAAAGCTTGACAAAAGCTCTGTTAACCTTGTAGCAATTAGTGATATGGGAAGCTCGCCTCTGTGGAATCTGCAAGTATTTCAATTGTTGAAGGGAATCCGCACCTGCGATCGCTCTTGGGCTGGCATCTACAGCAAGTCGGTCACTGGGTGCACCAGTCAGCGGATATCAGTCACGCTAGGGAAATATTTTTCAGCCGCCAGCCAACCCTAGTCATTCTGGATGCCCAATTGCCGGATGGGGACGGTTTGGAATTTTGCCACTGGCTGCAACAGCAGCAGCAGTCACTGATTTTGATGCTGTCGGCGCGGAATTCGGAATCGGATATTGTTGAAGGTTTGAAGGCGGGCGCAGACGATTACCTGACTAAACCCTTTGGGATGCAAGAGTTTATGGCCAGGGTGGAAGCTCTGATGCGCCGTAACCGCACAATGATACCGCCGGCGACGCTGGAGTGCGGGCTGCTGAAAATTGATTTGGTGCAGCGCCGAGTGAGGTTGTACGAGGAACATATTGAGCTGACTCCCCAGGAATTTAGCTTGCTGTACGTGCTGGCTCAAGCTGGAGGAGTGCCGCTTTCGCGCTCGGATTTGCTGCGGAGGGCCTGGCCCGATGCGATTGATAACCCCCGGACGATCGACACTCACGTACTCTCTCTGCGTAAAAAAATCGAAATCGACCCGCGACAGCCGAGCCTGATTCAAACTGTACGGAATGTCGGCTACCGACTGAATCTGGAGTTGTTAAATGGGAATCAACGGCTTTCTCCGCTGGTACCCGGAGCTGTGAGTTCTTAAACTACGATCGGGCTATAAGTCGGATTTTATTTTGGGAATTGATTGGCGATCGCATCGGTTTTCGCCGCCATAATAAAGTCATTGCGGTGCAGTCCAGAAATCGCGTGAGTCCACCAAGTAACGGTAACTTTTCCCCACTCGGTTAACAGTGCGGGGTGATGTCCTTCGGTTTCTGCTGCTTCGCCGACGCTGTTTGTAAAGGCGATCGCACTTTTGAAATCCGGGAATTCGTAGGTGCGTTCTATTTGGGGAATGCCATTTTTTTCGATTAAATTCCAGTCGGGAATTTGAGGTTTTAGCTGGACAATTTCGTAAGCTGTGAGGCGGGGAGACTTTGGGCTGCAGGCGGCACAGCGTTCTTTTGATAAAGGTTCCATAAATTGCTTGTTAGCGATAAGATGCTAAAAGATATTATAGACATTTTCTAATCGCAGCAAGTAGCTGGGCGCAACGTAACTAGCAAAAGAGGCAGAGGCGATCGCAGTTTCGCTCAGAAGTTATAACACCCGTTTCATGTTATTATAATCCGCAAATCAGATTTTGAGTAAGGATTTTACTGCACTAAAAGTGTGTTTGTAAAGTTCAATTCACGATCGGGCGATCGTCCTTTTTTACCTATACTGATAAAAAGAGCGATCGCACTTTCGAGTTAACATCCTGAATGAATTTTCTTGTGGGGTGTCCCGCCCGAACAGGCTTTCCGGCCTGTTCCACATTAGATGCACCACAGTTTACTCACTTTCTTCTTCAACTTTTTCTACATCAATCGCCGCTTTCTTGAAAGGACAATCATTACAACAATAGAGTTTCGATACTTCCTCGCTGTTAAAAGTTTGTTCGAGAGGGCAACGCCACACTTCCTGTTGATTCTTGTCAAAGCAGAGGTGAAAACCTACTAACCCAAAAGTCAACACTATCCCCGCCGAAGAATTGATGGCACCGACTACAGTACCGAGAATCGCCTCTCCAATCATCCATTGATGCTGTTTTGATAATCCCATAAACCATTTCCAACTCAACTAAATTGAGTGTGGAATTTCGGGATACCCGAAGGCAAAGAATGGCTGGAACTGTGCTAGAATCGGCATTAGGGATATTCGGGACTGTCATTCGGTATCGGGATTCCCGAAACTTTCCCGAAACTTTTTTTAGCCATTTACTTTCCGAAGCTATGCCCAACCAGGGAAAAGGCGAAAAGTCTCGGCAGCGAGTGATTGATTTGGTTGAGGCGCTGCTAAATTATGCGTTGAATGATACAAATCGCATCTCTTATCTCCGCGCCGATTGGAAAGGTGACACCACTGAGTTAACCGTCACGGCGACACTGGAAGCCCTGCGCCACCTGCTGAAAGATAGAGGCAGCTTTAAACCAAATAAGACAACATCTGACTTGCAAGTTAGAAAGTACATCGGCGAGGTACTGACTGATTATCTCGAAAAAAAGCTGAAAATTCTAAAGGATAACCGGCCGCAGACGGCAAGGCGGGGTTGTAGCGATTGGAATTTTACTCTCAAGCTGTGGAGTAGGGACAAAACAGAGAATTTGCAAAAGTTGGCAGAAGTGTGGGGCGTTAACGGCGAACCCGGTATCAGCAGTCAGATTAACAGCGGACCAAATACTGACGGCAAAAGCGAGAATGATGATGTGCCGGCAGATGCCCCTCCTGACAAACCCAGGGTGGCTTTCTCTCAACTACCTGACTCTATTCCTGTGTGGAAAGGGCGGGATGAATTGGTGGAAAATTTAACTGCAAAATTAGTACAGATTCTGCCCGATGGCACTTCGCCGCCGAAGGTATTGGCGATTATCGGGCAAGGCGGTATGGGCAAAACGAGTTTGGCTGTGAAACTTGCAGAAGCATTGGGAGTGAATTGGCAGAAGTCTGTTTTTCAAAAGGGGGAAAGTTTGCCCGGTGGCGATTATAAGTGCGCGATGTATTTCGAGGCAAAGGAGAGAATGAGTTTTGATGACGTGGCTGGATTTCTGTTAAGAAGTGAAGGTTTGGGGATTCAGGCGGCGGAAGTGTTGAAAACTGCCGATGAAAAGATAGCGAAAATTATGGCTGGCTTGCAACAAACTCGCTGTCTTTTGGTACTCGACAACCTGGAATCTATTTTGCATCCTGCTGTTGAGGCGGGAAATCCAGACTGTTTGGCTGCGGCGCAGGTACATCGAGCAATTTCACCGGATTGGGGTAAGTTGCTGAATGCTTTGGTTTATCAGCAGCACCAATCGCAAACGATTTTAACCAGCCGGGAAGTGCCTGCGGATTTGGCACATACCCGCTATCCGGGGTTAGCACCGGATTCGGAATTGGTGCATATAGAAGTGTTGCAAGGTGTGGATTTAGCGGCGGGTGTCGAGATTTTGCAGCAGCGAAAGTTGACTGATACATTAGCTGATTTGCAGTGGATATCTCAGCGGGTTGAAGGTCATGTTTTTTTATTAACTCAATTGGCGGCTCTGGGCAAGGGAAAACCGGGGTATCTGCGGCAGCATCCCAAATTGGTAACGAAGAATGCAGAACCGATGTTGCGAGACCAACTAACAAGGCAAAGTGAAGAGGCAAGAGATTTGCTGCGTCGGATGTGTGTTTTGCGAGTGCCGATAGATGTCAGGGGTTTAACTTTTTTGCGAGTGTATACGGATGATGTTGAAAAAGATACCCGCTTTAAATTAGCAGCAGAATTAGCAGCACCTGCGGAATTTACAGACTCAGAAATTAACGATACAGAAGCAATTTTACCGCAATTAGTCGGTGCCAGTTTGGTGCAGCGTCGTTATGACGAGAAGAAATATGAGTATTTTTATGATTTGCACCGGGTGATTGAGGAGTTTTTGCAAGGGGAATATAGAGATGAACTGCCACAACTGCTGGAAAGTGTTTATAAGTTTTACTGCACTGGTAAAAATGTGGCTAATCCTCAAAGTTTAGAAGATTTACAAGCTGTTCTTGAAGCTCAACATTTTGCCTTTAGGTTGGGCAACTATCTCGAAGCTTACGACTTAATCCCAGATGAATACTTAAGAAGGTGGGCATACTGGAATTTATCAAAAGACTTGTACGAGCAAATATTACCTTATGTTGAAGACGCTCGACGCTCTTATTGCTTGATAAAATTAGGTGAAATTCATCGGAATGTTGGGAATTGGGATGTAGCAGAAAAATATGTTCAAGATGGGCGAGCCATCGCAGAAAAAGAAGATAATAAGAGACACATTGCTAGTTCATTATGGATGTTGGGAGATATCAAGCGAATTCGCGGCAATTGGGATGAAGCTGAGAAACTCTACCGGCAATCTTTGGCATTGAGCACAGAATTGGGCGATGGCTCGGGCATGGCAACTTCTTGGGGTTTGTTGGGAGATATCGAGCGAAAGCGCGGCAATTGGGATGAAGCTGAGAAACTCTTTCGGCAATCTTTGGAAATGATGACAGAATTGGGCGATCGCCAAGGGATGGCATCTTCTTGGGGAGTGTTGGGAGATATCGAGCGAAATCGCGAGAATTGGGATGAAGCTGAGGAACTCTACCAGCAATGTTTGGAAGTGATGACAGAATTGGGCGATCGCTGGGGCATGGCATTTTCTTGGGCATCGTTGGGAGATATCGAGGGGAATCGCGGCAATTGGGATGAAGCTGAGAAACTCTACCGGCAATCTTTGGCATTGAGCACAGAATTGGGCGATCGCCAAGGGATGGCATCTTGTTGGGTAGTGTTGGGAGATATCAAGCGAATTCGCGGCAATTGGGATGAAGCTGAGAAACTCTACCGGCAATCTTTGGAATTGAGAACAGAATTGGGCGATCGCTCGGGCATGGCATCTTCTTGGGGACTGTTGGGAGATATCGAGCAAAATCGCGGTAATTGGGATGAAGCTGAGAAACTCTACCGGCAATCTTTGGAAATGATGACAGAATTGGGCGATCGCGAAGGGATGGCAAAGTCGATCGCTTGTCTGGGATACAATGAACTCGGTAGAGGCAATCTAGATACAGCAGAACAACTGTTAACAGAAGCTTTAGGAAAAATGCAAAAACAGGGGATGACTTGGCATATTGCCGAAGTTAACTACTATTTAGCGCGACTTGAGCGAAAGCGCGGCAACACAGAAGTTGCTCAACAACATTACGATACAGCACATCAAATTTTACAACAATTGGGAGCCGCCAAGGATTTGGAGAGAATCGATCGAGAATGGCACAGCACCGATTAGAACAGGGATATGGGATTGAAGGAGGCGATCTTTGCTAACAACAAACACGTCAAGCATTCAGTCCGGCAGGGGTTTCAACCCCTGCCGGACTTCGGAAGAAAGAAACATCCCTGGGGGGTGAGGGGGAATCTGGTGCTTAGGCAATATCAACCGATCAGCTTTTTAATCAAATCCAACTTACCTAGATAGGGAGCGTACCGCCATTTTAAGTCAAGTAAAAATGACTTTTGCAGCACGCTTTTTTGATGCGAAAAGGTGTCAAAAGTTGCTTTGCCGTGATAGGTGCCGATGCCGCTGTCGCCAACTCCGCCAAAAGGTAAATAGCTTAGTCCGCCTTGCATAACCGTGTCGTTTATGCAAACTCCGCCGGAAGAAGTTTCCCGCAAAACTCGCTCTTGTTTCTCTTTATCCTTCGAGAACAAATACAAAGCTAGGGGTTTGGGACGGGCGTTGATTTGGGCGATCGCCTCCCCGAAATCATCATATTCCAAAACTGGCAAAATCGGCCCAAAAATCTCATCCTGCATCACAGGCGAATCCCAGGAAACCTTGTCGAGAACCGTCGGTGCAATATATTTATCTTCGGGGTTTGTTTGACCGCCGGCGACAATTTCTCCGTCTTTCATTAACTCTGCCAAACGTCCTAAATGATGCTGATTGATAATTCGGGAATAGTCGGGACTTTTCTGCGGCTCGTCGCCGTAAAATTCGTGAATTGCTGTTTTAATTGCCTGGATTAAATCTGGTTTAACTTTTTTATCAACTAACAGGTAATCGGGAGCGATACAAGTTTGACCAGCATTGATAAATTTGCCCCAGGCAATGCGTTTAGCAGTGTATTCAAGTTGAATATCTGAGTCTACAATGCAAGGACTTTTGCCGCCTAATTCTAATGTGACAGGTGTCAGGTGTTTGGCGGCGGCTTGCATCACTATTTTACCGACTTTTGTGCCTCCGGTAAAGAAGATGTGGTCGAAATTTTCCGCTAATAATTGTTGACTGGTTTCGACTCCTCCTTCGACGGCGGCTACATAGGCGGGATCGAAGGTTTTGGTAATCAAGTCGGCGACAACTTTCGAGGTGTGCGAGGCGACTTCTGAAGGTTTGAGGATGGCGCAGTTGCCTGCGGCGATCGCCCCGATCAAGGGTGATATCATAAGCTGAAATGGGTAATTCCAAGGCCCGATGATTAAAACTACGCCCAAAGGTTCTGGGTAAAGGCAGGCCGATGCTGGAAATTGCTCGATCGAAGTACGCACTTTTTTCGGCTTTACCCACGATTTAACGTTTTTGATGGCATAATTAATGTCTGCGATCGTAGCAAGTTCAAAATAAGCCTCGTACTCCGGCTTGTTCAAATCAGCGTTGACAGCATCCACAATCCGTGATTGATTGGAAGCGATCGCACTTTTGAGATTCTTGAGTTGTTCGATCCGAAAATCCACATCCTTAGTTTTCCCAGTCGCAAAAAATTGCCGCTGCTGCTGGATAATATCGCTGACTCTGATTACCATATTTATTGCTCCATGTCTATCAATAAATGTTACAGCAGGAAAACGCAACTTGCGTAAAGTGCGATCGGTGTTAAAGCGCAGACTTCTTGAACAAGTCTGCGATCTGGGCTTTATGCTATAACTTATAAGGTATTAATTGTAGATTTTTAATTTGAGTTAAGTCATGAAAATCTCTAAGAACGATTTTTTTTTCTATTCCTGCTGGCTGCTTTGCTTGCTTGCAGTAGCAGGATGTACCTCTAAGCCCCAAAAGCAAGTTGTCATCTGCTCGAAAGACTTTACCGAACAAGTCATCCTCGCAGAAATTTTAGCACGCCATATCGAAGCTAAAACAGATATCAAAGTAGAACGAGAACTGAATCTCGGAGGCTCGCTTTGCCATCAATCCCTAACAGCAGGTAAAATCGATTTGTACGTCGAATACACGGGTACTGCTTACGCCAACCTGCTCAAACAGAAACCGATTTCTGACCCCAAAAAAGTCCTCGATTACCTCAAACAAGAATATCCCAAACAGTTTAAAGCTGAATGGACGGAACCGCTGGGATTTAATAACAGTTTTGCGATTATTGTGCGGGGAGACGATGCGAAAAAACTCAATTTACAAACTCTCTCGCAACTTGGGAAAGCTGCACCTAAACTCCGGGCTGGTTTCGGCCCAGAATTTAACGAGAGAGAAGATGGATTTCCCGGATTGGCTAAAACTTACGGGATTAAGTTTCGAGAAGAACCGAAGGAGTTGCTGTTAGGATTGCTTTATCAAGCGCTGCAACAAAAAGAAGTAGATGTGATTGCTGGTAATACGACGGACGGTTTGATTCAAAGTTTAGGTTTAGTAGTTCTCAAGGATGACAAGAACTATTTCCCGCCCTACGAAGCAGTTCCGGTTGTGCGATCGCAAATTTTGGATAAATACCCAGAATTGCGTCAAGTGCTCGCAGAATTGGGCGGCAAAATCTCCGAGGAAGATATGCGGAAACTAAACTACCAAGTTGATAAACAACAGCAGGAAGCCAGACAAGTGGCGCGGGAGTTTTTGCAGCAAAAATTGGGCTTTTCAAATCCCGAACCTAGCGCAAAGTAATCGGCACTTTCTCTCCTACAAGTTCACTTTATATGCGTAGCAGCTTACTTAGAACAGGAGTTTAAACTAAGACAGAATAAAGAGATGCATTACTGTAGATTGAATGCACTAAAAAATGAAAAATAAACAACTTGAGCTAGTCCTAAACAAGTAATGATAAATTGTAGTGACGGATAAAATACCCAATCGCACCGATGTGATTATTGAATGACTTAGAAAAAGATAAGGTCTTTCGTACCAAACGAGACATTCGTTGTCGGAGAGTGTTATTGAAGCGCTCGATATAAGTGGTTTTACCCGTTTCTTTCCCGACCGCCTGATGCCGCTTACTTGGTAACACCTTCGAGTAAGCCGCCCAGAAATCCGTGTAGACGACGGCACATTGTCGATAAACCCGCGGTAATGATTTCCATAATTCACTCGCGGCGGCCGAGTCTCTTGCCCCAATGTAAACCCCGACAATTTCACGGGTCTTGGCGTCTAAAGCTAACCCTCTTTTGTCACTCTACGCAGAGGAAAACTGGAAATAAGGGATATTGAGGTTTTGAAAAATTGAACCAGTTAAATTATTGACAAGCATTTGAAGTTTAAAAAAGCCCTCGGATAACTTAGGAATAGTAAAAACTCGTAGCCAAGGTTTAATAAAGTTAAATAGTACAAATGGTTGAAGTATTAAACGGAGGTTGTTAAGAATATTCTTCCACCCATTTCCTTGAGCCCACCAAGGATATGATAAAAAATTAGATTCAGATTGTGGTGGTAATTTTAGCAGTTGTTCAGAGTGGAGACTAACCATCAAATAAGCCCTAAAAATAATTTCCCACCATTTTTCTATTTGTGGATAATTAGTTAAGCGAAAATCTGCCCATCCTAATTCGTTTTTACTTTGCTTCAAACCATATTCTACCCAAGTTCTTAAAGCATAAAAATTACCTACTTCTCTGGGTGTAATGTTGGGAAATTTACTCATTACATACCAAGTAGTGTGTTTGGGCAGCTCCTCTTTATCAGTTGTGATTTGCCAATATTTAATTTCCGGATTATCACCACAAATAATCTCTCTTATATATCTGTCTTCCGAGCTTAAATCTGAGAAGACACGTTTGAATCTTTGCCACTTTGAAGATTTGACTTTCGCGTCTGTAACTCCCCATGCTTTGTGGTTAGAGCGAATTGCCACAATAAAATTTAGATTCCATTTCTCTAGTATTTGAATTAAATTTTTACTATTCTCTCCGTATAAACTATCTGCTAGGACCAGATTAAATTTAAATCCTATCGCACGCAATTGTTTGATCATTTTTGCGGCAATTTCAGGTTTAGTTAGATCTTCATCTCCTGGTTGCAGTCTTTCTCTCGGTTTATAAACTTCAAATAATAGAGGAAAAGTCAGACCAGATCAAACACCATACGCTGTAACTGCAACGATACCATTATCTGTTTTACCTAAATTTCCACTGTACTGCCGTTTTACATAATCAGTCGCATCCCCCTTTTTTGTCTCTCCTGTCTCATCAATTATTAGTAATATTGGACGCCCTTGAAGTACATATAATATTAATTCTAATCGTTGCTGACTTAATTTTTTTACATCCCAAGGTGATTGTGTTAAAAAATGGTGTAATGGTTGATGATTATCTAGCCCTATAAGTTTCGCTATTGATGGTAGTGTTTTGCGTTTTATGTCCGATATCATACCGACATATAAGTAATTAAAAGCTTCAAAGCTCCTAACTTCGGGAAATATGTTTTGGTAAATTTGACAATATTCATCTATAAATTGGACTGTGGGTACTGGTTGACGAGGCTCTACCCTAGGACTGGCAATGCTTTTGTGGTGTGTCACTGATTATACTACCACGAGAGTGACAAAAGAGGGTTAAATTCGACTGTCGAGCGGGATGCAATGGAAGCTGTGCTTCGCACAGCGGCTTAACCGCCAAGGCGGTTGCTATAAGTCCAGGAATCTTATTCCGTTTGGGCAAGACTTTCGGTACTAATTGGGTAGGTAAATACTCTCACCAGTCGCTCTAACCTCACTTGTTTCTTGCTCTTGTATCAAGTTCAACAAGATTGTCCGTAAAAGAAACTGGGCTGGTGTCAGTAGTTTTTATAAGTGAGTCTGATAAAATATTGGTAACATTTATTTTGGGCATAGCGACCGTGTAACGATTTGACTCCCTATCTTTTTTTACTATAATTCGGGTGCATTTTTACCCACTCTGGGTTTGGGGCCGCTTGTTACCCCTCCAGATGTGGAACATTTAATTAAACACGCCCAAAAATAATGAAAAACCCGGTTTCTTTAAGAAGCCGGGTTTTTGCGTATTCTATTGTTTATTTAAGCTACTTAACTTCAGCCGATCGCCGACTGTTAGGTGATTCGTAGTAAACTCCAGAACCTGTATCCGAGACAAAATGACAATCCCAGTAAGAGCGAATAAAGCTCTTCCAAATTGGCTCGGTTGACTTGCGATAATAATCGCCCAACACTGGCTTGATGGCTTCCGTTGCTTCCTTCAAGTGATAGTGCGGCATGGTCGAGAAAATGTGGTGGGCTACGTGGGTGCCGATATCGTGATGGATGGAATTGATGATTCCGTAGTCGCGATCGATCGTAGACAATGCACCTTTCAAGAAAGACCAATCTTTACCGCGATACCAAGGAATATCGGCTTCTGTGTGGTGCAGGAATGTTACCAAATCCAGCCACATCACGAACACTACATAGGGAACTAAGTAGAATTTCAGCAAAAACAGCCAACCAAACTGATAGGTTAGCGCGCCTAAAAAGCCTACCATCAGTACCAAGGATGCGGAACTCGTCAACACATCCCATTTTTCGGAGGGACGGAAAATCGGGCTACCGGGCATGAAGTGAGAACCAGTTCGATCGGGCGATCGCCGAAATAGATAAATTGGATAGGCAAATAACATCAAATAAAAGCGTCCCAGCTTTTCGTACCAAGGCATTTGATTGTATTTGCTCTCCGATACCGGATACCAGCTTTCGTCGTTATCTAAGCTGCCTGTATTTGCGTGGTGGGTTCTGTGACTAATCCGCCAACCGTGGAAGGGCACGAGAATTGGAGCGTGGGAGAGGTGTCCGATCAGGTTGTTGAGCCATTTGCTCTTAGAAAATGAACCGTGTCCGCAGTCGTGGCCCACTACAAACAATGCCCAAAACATGGTTCCCTGCATCAACCAAAAGATTGGGTAAAACAGCCAGGAATCGACGGTGTAGGCGATCGCATACAAACCTGCGATGATGCCAATATCTAAAAAGAAATAAGCCAGAGATTTCCATGCCGAGGGCTCAAAACAATGGGCTGGAATGGCTGCCTTGATATCTTGAAGAGTAAAAGGTAACTCTGCTGTACGAGAGAACGAGTCTTGATTGCTCGGGGGATTGAGAACAGTATTTGATTGCACGAAGTTTCCGATTTAAGCTGACTTGAGAAACCGCATTCCGCCTTGTAACAGTCAATCGATTTTAGATTTTAGATTTTAGATTTTAGATTCACTCCACAGATGAATCTGGGGGCTTAAACTAAGATCTAAATTTTTTGGCTCTCCCGGACTGGAGTCGGGGGGTTGTATCCCTATGCAGGTGAAGTCACTTTCAACCCGCAAGGAGCCATATTTTTACTCTGCAAGGGTTCCTAAAGTTCTTTAGTTCGCATGAACAGCCCGTCCGCGATTCTCAAGCAAGTTGGCTTGTGGAATACTTGTGTGGGAAAAATTTGTGCGATCGACCCTGTTATCTGAAAAAATCTCATGTGCCCGTTGTTGGTGCGAAATGCGACTTCCATCTGAGAGTGGACATCTGGAGGAACTACCTCCAGTCTGCAGGTAGCATACAGCGATTCGAGCAAGAATTGTGAACGAGAGTGTAGGGAAAGACCATCGATTTTAGATTGGCGATTTTAGATTCAAGGACAAATCTCAAATCTCAAACCTGCAATCTCAATCTAAAATCCGAGTGTTGGGTTTGACACAAGTTCTACCCAAGCGACTGTTCACTACTGTTCACAAATTCTGCAAGAATTGCTAAAGCTAAGTTAATGTAACATTTCTACACACATTCTGGCAATGACTTACCAGAAAAAATAGAAAACCCATAAATTGGGGAAAGTGACGGGCGATCGCTTTCCCACTTTTTGATTTTCTAGGTTCCAGCTTTTTCTAATATGAGCTTAGACCGTTTTACCACTTCTGGAACGTCGATCGGATAATCACCAGTGAAACAGGCAGAACAAAAACTCATCGGGTCTTCGTTAGTCGCCTTCAGCATTCCATCCCAACTCAAGAAAGCCAAAGAATCAACCCCTATTTGGGCGCCGATTTCTGCGACTGACTTAGTAGCAGCAATCAACTGATCTTGATTGTCGGTGTCGATCCCGTAGAAACAAGGATGAGTCACCGGCGGCGAAGAAATTCTCATGTGAACTGCCGTTGCGCCCGCATCCCGCAAGGCTTTGACTATTTTGCGGCTGGTAGTGCCGCGCACGATCGAATCATCGATAATAATTACTCGCTTCCCTTCCAACACATCTTTGAGAGGGTTGAGTTTCATGCGAATTCCTGACTCCCGCATTGTCTGAGTCGGTTGAATAAAAGTGCGCCCGACGTAGCGGTTTTTAATCAATCCTTCGGCGTAAGGAATGCCGGAAGCTTGAGAAAAGCCGATCGCCGCCGGGATTCCAGAATCGGGAACGCCGATGACTATATCAGCATCAGCCGGAGATTCTGCTGCCAACAAACGCCCGATCCGCAGCCGGTAGCTGTACAAACTTTCACCTTCCATCTGGCTGTCGGGTCGAGCAAAATAGATCATTTCAAAGATGCAAAGTTTGCGCTTCTGCTGCTGACTCCAGTGGAAGGAAGCCATACCTTCCTCTGTAATCCAAACTAATTCTCCCGGTTCTACGTCCCGCAAAAATTCAGCACCTATAATATCCAAGCCACAAGTTTCCGATGCTAAAACGTACCGTACCGGAGTTGTGGGGAGGATGCCAATTACCAGCGGGCGGACGCCATGCGGGTCGCGGACTCCCATCACGCCTTTGGGGGTGGCGATCGTCAAACTAAAGGCTCCTTGGCACATAGCAAAGGCGCTGATCGCTGCTTCCAGCCAGTCTTTGCCCTTGTCTACCTCGGAACCGATCGCCACGGCGATCGCCTCTGAATCCGTCGTGCTGACAAACTCGCACTTCCGAGACAGCAATTCTTCCCGCAATTCTTTGGTATTGACAAGATTCCCGTTATGTGCCAATGCGAGACTTCCCAAACGGGTTTCGACGACAACAGGTTGAGCGTTGACAACCCGCGACGAGCCGGTAGTAGAGTAGCGAGTGTGGCCTACTGCTAAGTTACCGGGCAAGTGACCTAAACTCGATTCGTTAAAGACTTGGGAAACCAGTCCCATATCTTTGTGCAGGTGGACTTTTTCACCTTCAAAGGTGGCAATTCCTGCTGATTCCTGACCGCGGTGCTGCAAAGCATACAAACCGAAGTAGGTCAACTTGGCGACATCTTCACCCGGTGCGTAGATACCGAAAACGCCACAAGCTTCCTCGGGCTTGTCGGGTTTGCTAGAATGCTCGTCAGCCGCGAAGGAATGGTTGGGAATCATAGATGGGTGGGTTCCTAATGGGGAAGGTGGGTTAGGGGGACAGTTTCAGCGGGAAATCTTGTTTGCGAAAGCGTCGCATAACTTAACATTCCCTTAATCTTGCCACGGATCTGTCATTATTTCCAACTCGTGTAGCATTTCAGACAGAAGCGATGCGGCGTTTAATGGCATTGTAGTATCGATCGCCCCCCGATCCTATATTAACCTTGATTAATTGTGGGCGACGGATTCGGTGATTGAAAAATACTGTTGGCGAATTCGCCAAGGTGTTACCCCTCACATCTGGAATGCAGCATTTGGGTTCGCTTTGGCTAGTTAATAGCTATATGGTTAATTAAACATTTAGTGCAGAGCCACCATTTTTAGCGGTGAAGGGTGAAACCATTTTTAAATTCGCCAGCAGTCTCTTGCAATCGCTTAAGAGTCCAACTCTCGTCCCAACAGAGGGGAACGAAGAAATAGGCGATCGTGCAATGGAAAATAAATTAGAAACTTGCTTGACGGGCTTTTTCAAATATTAGGATTTAAGGGCGATCGAGCTTGACTTATTCATAAAATTGACCTACTATATCATCATGGGAATCTGTGCGGCCATGTAAAGTCAATTTTGGCGCGGCAAGTTATGGCAATAGCACGGAGCAGATAAGTTTTTCAGTTTAATTTGTAGGGTGCGTCGCTGCGAGATTCTCGATCGAACTTGCAGATTGTTTCGGGCGACGCACATTACTAATTTGTGGTGCGTCGCTGTGAAATTGTCGATCAAACTTGCAGATTGTTTCGGGCGACGCACCGTACGCCTTCAACCCGCGCACCATCCGGTAAAGTCTCGTGTAGGCGCGGTTTCAACCGCCCAGCCTTAAAAAAAAGTCCTCGCGGGAGACTACAGCAAAGAACCGAAAACCGGAGACTACGCGGAAACCAAAGCCACACGAAAACCGATGTCTGAAAAACGATCGCCCGCCGAATTGCTAAGACGATAGGCACTGCGACAATTCACCGCAGTGTCGTTCCAGGAACCGCCACACCGCACCGGGCGATCGTTGTCGAGATGACTGCACCATTCCCACACATTTCCGTGCATATCATAAAGTCCAAAAGCATTGGGTGAAAAATTCCCGACATCAGTTGTTTGTTTGCGGTAAAGTCCCTTCGATGCCCCAGCGTAGGGATTATTGCCATTATAATTAACTAAATCCGGGGTAATTGTTTCACCAAAAGAGAAAGGTGTTTTAGTTCCGGCGCGACAAGCATATTCCCATTCCGCTGGTGAAGGTAAACGATAAGTCTTGCCTGTTTTTTTAGAAAGCCGCTTGCAGAATTCCACAGCATCATTCCAGCTTACTTTTTCGACAGGAAGTTTCGCACCTTTGAACTCAGAAGGGTTATTTCCCATCACCGCTTGGTATTGTTCTTGAGTGATCTCATATTTACCCATAAAAAAAGCAGGCATATTCAGGGTACGCTGCGGCCCTTCATAGCTACTTCGTCCGGCTTCCGTATCGGGGGAACCCATCACGAAACTGCCACTAGGAATTGCTACCATGTCTAGAGTAATACCATTCCCCATATTTTCTATCAAAGTCTGTGCTTTTCCTGGACGGCGGTTGGCGATTTGCCCCGTTGAGTTGACTGTCACTATTTCAAAAGTAAAGCTTTTTAAAGCATTGGAAAATGGCTGAGGTTTTGGAGTTTCTGGTGCGGGTTTTGGAGATGGTTTTGGAGATGGTTTTGGCGATGAACTTTCTGCTACAGATTGTGGAGATGGTTTTGGCGATGATTTTTTAGCTGTAGTTTTTGGAGATAATTTTTGAGCTGATGATTTAGGAGATGGCTGCTCATTTTTGGATGAAGGTGGAAGATTTGGTGAAGATGAAGAAGATTTGTTGTTCAACAAACTTTGACTCAGCAGGGCTAATGCAAATCCTCCCCCAGCAAAACCCGCTAATTGCAATAAACCTCGCCTTGTTGTGTTAGTTTGTAACGGCAAAGAGTGTTGTGGAATCACAGGGACTGTGGGGTTTAGTATCGGTGCAGGAGTTGGTATTGACTGACCTTGAAAATCTTTTAAAACTTCATCTGCTGATTGATAGCGCTGCTGGATATCTTTTGCCAACAACTTAGATAAAATCACTTCCAATCCCTTGTCTATGGGACTCTTCAAATGTTGCTGCCAATTTGCAGTCCAACTATAACCGTGTTCCGTCCACAAACCATAAGGATGTACCCCCGTCAGTAGATGAAAAGCCGTCGCCCCCAAGCTAAACAAATCGCTGGCTGCATAAGCCTCCCCCCCTTGCATTTGTTCAAGCGGTGCATAACCATGCGAACCAATTTGCGTTCCCTGTCGCGATATCACTGTTCCCGACAACTGTTTGGAAACTCCGAAATCAATTAGCATTAACAAACCGTCGCTGCGACGGCGCATAATATTTTCAGGCTTGATATCTCGGTGAATAATTTTTTGTTCGTGAATAAACTTGAGAACAGGTAGAAGTTCGAGTAATAGTTGCTTAACTTGGCTTTCTTGCCAAATTCCCTGATTTTGGAAAAGCGTCAACAAATTATCCCCATCCACAAACTGCTGTACGAGATACAAATATTTGTTGTCTTCAAAGTAGGCATCTAGTGATGGAATTTGGGGATGTTGTCCTAGCTGTTGCAGTTGTCTGGCTTCTTGCTGAAATAATTCTACCGCTTTGCTAATCGCCCAAGTTCCCTGGACATCTGGTGCTAATTGTTTAACGACACAGGGTTGATTGAGTCGATCAATATCTTCTGCTAAATAGGTTCTGCCGAAGCCACCTTGACCGAGGAGTTTGATCATGCGGAAACGATTTCGCAGGAGGGGTACGAGTTCCAGGCCGCAACTGATGCAATATGTTTGTCCGTCGGGGTTTTCGGGTTTTTGACAGTCGGGATTGATACAGCAAATCATTTGTTTTATGAATGATATTGTTTATATTGTATAGGACTTACGCATGGGGCCCAGAAACCGGGTTTTTTTTATGAAAATACTTCGTTCGGTCTCGCAGATTCGGTAAAAAACCCGGTTATGAAGGCGGAGTGCGTCCAGTAGTCTAATTTGTAGGGTGCGGATATGTGAGATTTGCATCTTACTTGGAGATTGTAGATGGCCACGCGCCCTAAAGCTTCAACCCACGCACCATAAGGTTTTCGTTGGTGTAGACGCGGTTTCAACCGCCGATTCCAATTCTTGAAAAATTTTGTAACTACCGCAAACTACTTCGATACAAGTATCCCCTTCCAGCCGAAAGTAGAAAAGGGGCGACGAACCTGTCTCAACCAAACCTGCTGGATTTTGAAAAGGATAGGACAAAGTAGATAAAATTTGACTCTTATAGTCATTTCAAATAAATGTGAGACAGAGGTAAGATCATGATAAAATCGATAAAAATAGTTAATTAGAAAAAAA
>NZ_JAUBQB010000163.1:0-3317 GCF_036701035.1 Microcoleus sp. Pol7_B2
GCCACCTTTTACGAACTGCTGACAGGAAAACTGCCATTTGAATGTGACGACCCCATGGAGTTGGTTCACTGCCATATTGCCAAACAACCTCCTGCAATAAACAGCCAAGAAATCCCGCAGGTGATTTCGGATATGGTGATGAAGCTGATGGCAAAAAATGCCGAAAAACGCTATCAAAGTGCCTTGGGATTGAAGTATGACTTAGAACGGTGTTTGCAGCAGTATCAAGAAACTGGAAAGATTGAAACATTTGAGTTAGGAACGCGAGATATATGCGATCGCTTCCTGATTCCCGAAAAACTCTACGGTCGAGAACGAGAGATACAGCAACTTCTAGAAGCCTTTGAACGAGTAGCAGAAGGCAACAGCGAAATGATGCTCGTTGCAGGCTTTTCTGGCATAGGAAAAACCGTTGTGGTTAATGAAGTTCAAAAACCCATTGTCCGACAGCATGGCTATTTCATTAAAGGTAAATTTGACCAGTTCAATCGCAATATTCCCTTTTCGGCATTTGTGCAAGCATTCCGCGATTTAATGACACAATTGCTCAGTGAAAGCGAGCTCCAACTCCAAGCATGGAAAACCAAAATTTTAGCAGCCCTTGGTGACAACGGACAAGTCATTATTGAAGTCATTCCTGAACTAGAACGGATTCTCGGACAACAACCCCCAGCCCCAGAATTGTCAGGGATGGCTGCTCAAAATCGGTTCAATTTGCTCTTCCAAAAATTTATCTCTGTTTTTACCACAAAAGAGCATCCCTTAGTGATGTTTATGGATGATTTGCAGTGGGCTGATTCGGCATCTTTAAAGTTGATGCAGTTGCTCATAGGTGAATCCCAGTCCAGTCACCTGCTACTAATTGGAGCCTATCGAGACAATGAAGTTACCGCTGCCCATCCCTTGATGTTGACTTTAGATGAAGTCACAAAAATCGGGGCAATAGTAAATACCATTACACTAGCACCTCTGGCTCGAACCAGTTTGAATCAATTAGTAGCAGATACGCTGAATTGTTCTCCTAACTTAGCAGAACCGCTGACGGAGTTGGTTTATCAGAAGACAAAAGGAAACCCATTTTTTGCGACGCAGTTTCTCAAGGCATTGCATCAAGATGAATTGATTATTTTTGATATTAAAGCAGGATATTGGCAGTGCGATATTAGCAAAATTACCGAAGCAGCACTGACGGATGATGTAGTTGAATTCATGGCGCAGCAGTTACAGAAATTGCCAGTTGAAAGTCAGGGTGTTTTAAAATTAGCAGCTTGCATTGGCAATCAGTTCGATCTGACAACATTAGCAATTGTTTCGGAAATCTCGGAGACGGGAACGGCAACGGCTTTGTGGAAAACTTTACAGGAAGGTTTTGTTTTACCTCAGAGTGAGATTTATAAATTTTATGTAGGGGAAGAAGAAAAGATCGATCGAGGTACTACTCAAACGGTTGCCTATCGCTTCTTGCACGATCGCGTCCAACAAGCCGCTTATTCTTTGATTCCGGAAGCAGAACGCGCGATCGCCCATTATCAAATCGGGCAACTGCTGCTGCAACAAATTTCAGCAGAAGCCAGAGAAGAACGCATTTTTGAATTAGTCAATCAGTTGAACTACGGCACGACGCTGGTTGTAGAACAACAGGAAAGGGAGGAACTCGCCCAACTCAACCTCATAGCTTGCCGCAAAGCGAGATCGGCAACTGCCTATCAAGCAGCCCGCGAATATGCCACAGTGGGGCTGCAACTGCTGGGAACAGACGCTTGGGAACGGCATTACGAAATGACCCTATCCCTGCACGACTTAGCTGCCGAGGTGGCTTTTTTAGCCGGCGATTTTGAGCAAATGCACCAGTGGATTGAAGCAGTGATCGATCGTGCGAAAACACCTTTAGAACAGGTGCAAGTTTATCAAGTCAAAATCCAGGCATTGGTAGCCCACAATAAATTTGTCGAGGCGATCGCGATCGGTCAATCGGTCTTCCAAATGTTAGGCGTAAACCTACCAGATGAACCAACCCTAGACGATATTCGGCAGGTGAAGCAAGAAATTGATGCCCTAATTGAAGGTCGCTCCATTGAGTCATTCATTCATCTGCCGAAAATGACCGACCCCCAGCAATTAGCCATTATGCAAAATGCGGCTCGGCTGACACCCGTCTGTTATATGTCAGGAACAAAGCTTTATTTCCTAGTCGTAGCGCTCCAGGCCAAGTTGTCCATCCAATTTGGCAATAGTCCGGTTTCCGCTTTTTGCTACGTGGGTTACGCCTTCCAACTGAGGATGCTGTGGGGCGACATGACAATGGTGCCTCAGTTTGGGCAATTAGGATACCAACTCGCCTTAGAACCCAATGCCAAAAACATTCGAGCCGCCACCGCCATGTTAATGGGGGCATATGTGGGTTCTTGGACGATCCACCTGCAAGAAACGCTGCCCATTCTTCTCGATGGGTATCAAGCTGGATTAGAAACAGGCAATCTAGAATTTATGGGCTACGACGCCCAGTTGTACTGTTTCAATGCTTATTGGTACGGTCAACCCCTGGCTGAACTCGAACCGCAAATTCGCGCCTATTACCAACAGTTGTGCGACCTCCACCAAGTCACAGCAGCAAACTGTGTGTTGGCGTACTTGCAGGCGGCTCAAATTCTCTTGGGTCAGTCAGAGGACGAGATTCCCTTACGCCAGGATGCCTATGAAGAAGAAGTCCTGGCTCAGGCAAAAGTCGATTTTTACCGACTATCCTTCTTCTACTTGTATCGATTCACATTGAATTACTGGTTGGAAGACTTTGCTAAAGCAGAACACGATGCTGCTCAAACGCGACACTATTTGGCTGGAGGGATGGGAAGTATCGTTGAACCGATCTTCTACTTCTATGATTCTCTAAACGTGCTGGCCACTCCTGGTGAATCGATGTCCCAGTCAGAGCCGCGATGGCAGCGAATAGAAGAAAATCAAGCCAAGCTCAAAGACTGGGCAGATTATGGCCCCATGAATTACTTGCACAAATATCATTTAGTTGAAGCCGAAAAGCATCAACTCCTCAATTGCAAAACAGAAGCTCTAGAATTTTATGATTTAGCAATTCAAGGAGCTAAGGAAAACGGTTTTATCCAAGAGGAAGGATTAGCCAACGAACTCGCGGCAAAATTCTACCTTGATTGGGGCAAAGAAAAAGTTGCCGCCAGCTATATGCAGGAAGCATATTACTGTTATGCCCGTTGGGGTGCACTAGCCAAGGTTGAAGACTTAGAAAAAAGGTATCCCCAATTACTTCATCCCATCCTGAATCAGCCCAAACTCCGCTTTAATCC
>NZ_JAUBQB010000057.1:0-46180 GCF_036701035.1 Microcoleus sp. Pol7_B2
AATGATTTGTGAAGATCAGTTGCAGCCTTTTCACAAAAAGGATGGTCAAGTAAAAACAAAAGAAATGAACCTTCACATATTTCCCTGGCCAACACAAGAACTAGAAAAGTTACGTGAGGCCGAAGTAAAAATGCGGGTAACACTTTCATATTTTATCGAACCCAACCCAGGAGAACGAGGATGGCAAAATAAACATTCTTACGCCTCTTATGGTTTGAGGCTTGCTATTAAGCGTTCCACAGAGACTTTGGAGGATTTTAGACAACGGATTAATAAGGAAGCCATAGAAACTGAAGAAAAAGTAACATCTACGGTAACAGGTGACAGTGGGTGGTTTCTAGGCCCAAAAACATGGAATCGCGGCTCAATTCATTCTGATATTTGGGAAGGTACGGCGGCTGAATTGGCTCAGAAAGATTCTATTGGTATATATCCTGTTGGTGGTTGGTGGAGATATAATTCAAGATGCGAAGGATGGAATAAAACTGCTAGATATGCTCTAATTGTTTCGCTCCGAGTTGTAGAGGAAGTTGAAGTTGATATTTACACTCCTATTTCTATTTCCAACAAAATTAAGCAAACTGTGGCTATTAATATGTAAGCTTCCAATGATCGGCATAACCAAGATGTGTGTTTGAGAAAAAGTAATGTTTAAGGTCGAGCGCTCGGCACTCCAACTTAACGAATAGGACAACTTAATTGCTAATCACTAATCGCCCCAAAACAATTAGTGATTAGCAATCTTACCCAAACGATCACATTTTGCTGATAATTCTTTGCAGGATTTCCACGCCTGATACCGCTTGCCAGCCAAACAGCCCCAAAAGCACAATATTCAGAAAGATGTGAGTGTTTCTCGCCCAATCACTGCCTTTTTGCATCAAAGGAGTCAGCGAGGCTGCGATCGCAATTATTGCCATCATTCCCAACCCTGCTAGCAAGTGCGGGCCGACAAATAGCTTGCCGTTGTTGATGTAGGTGACGGCCATCCCGACGATCGCAACCGTAACCATCAAGGCTAACAGCAAAGAACCCATCTGGTGGTGCTTGACGTTAAATTTGCCCTTAATTAACTCTTTTTTGAGTTCGCCTTCGGCACTTCTGGTACGTCGGATTTGAATGCCGAGATACAAAGCATAAAATGAGATGGCCAGCAGTACCCACATTAAAATTGGGTGGATGAATTGGCTCCAAACTTTCACTGACTGAGGAATTTCGAGATTCATAGTGTTCTGAGGATTAGCAAACATACTTCATAAAACTTAGCATACCAGTCAGGCCGTCTCGTGCGACGGTAAAAATATACGGTATGAGAGACTATTATGCCTGCCACTAAACAAGACGCTGTATTGATTCAAGCCGCCAAGACTGGCAACATTATTCACGTCCAAGCTTTACTCGCTAAGAATGTTAACGCTAACGCCAAAGACTCTGAGGGGACGACGGCTTTGATGTTTGCTGCCCAAAAGGGCTATACAGAAATCGTGCGTACTCTACTAAACAATGACGCTAATGTCAACCAGGTGAGCAGGCGTTTTGGGCTAACGGCTTTGATGCTGGCGGCGGCTCACAAACAAGCTGACTCTGTGCGGCTGTTGCTAGCTGCAGGTGCTGATGTTAATGCTAAAAATGATGATGGAAGTACGGCTTTGATGGCGGCTTCTCTGAAGGGCGATATCAATGTTGTGCGGATGTTACTTGATGCTAATGCTGATGTAAATGTCCAAGATAAAGATGGAGATTCAGCTCTGAAAATAGCTGCTTTATCCGGTCATCAAGCTGTTGTAAAAGCTTTGGTGGATGCGGGTGCTGTTGCTGACAATTCTATGCTGTTTTTAGCTGTCCGTCAAGGAAGCGCTGAAATTGTGCGAATTTTGCTCAATTGTGGGGCGGATGCTAATGTTAAAAATCTAGAGAGCAAAACTGCTTTGATGCTGGCTGCGACGGCGGGAAATTTGGCAGTTGTCGAGGCGCTGTTGGCTGCTGGTGCTGATGTCGAAATTCCCGACAAAAACGGAGAAACTGCTTTAACTTTGGCTGCGGATGCCGGCAATACTGATGTAGTGCAAACTTTGCTTGGTGCGGGTGCTAATGCGAATGTGAAAAACGGAGATGGGGGTACGGCTTTGATGGCCGCTGCTGCTGGGGGAAATGCGGCGATCGCCCATATCTTACTCGATGCTGGCGCCGATATCAACGCTAAGGATAAAGATGATGAAACTGCTTTAAATTTTGCCGTGGTTGAAGGCTGCGAAGATGTCGTGGAATTGCTCTTAAACCGAGGTGCTAGTGTCGGTTCCAGAAATCGGTTGGGCGATACGCCTTTACTGGTGGCGGCTGTTCACGGCCATAGTGCGATCGTATCGGCTTTACTGCAAAAAGTAAATTCAAATCGGGCTGATTTTCTGAATGCTAAAAACTTTGGGGAGACGGCTTTGACGCTGGCTGCGTTTCACGGACATACCGAGACTGTGAAAGCTTTGCTTGACGGCGGTGCCGATCCGAATGTCCCGGCGGATTTGGGGAAAACGGCTTTAATGAAGGCGTGCGATCGCGGTTATATTGCGATCGTCCAATTATTAGTCGAAAAAGGTGCCGATGTCAACTTGCTGGATGATTCGGGCGCAACTGCTTTAATGTGGGCTGCACATCGGGGTTATACTGAGGCAGTAAAGATTTTAATTGAATCTGGTGCAGAACTAAACCACAAAAATCCGGGAAATTATACAGCTTTAATGCTGGCTGAGTATAAGGGTTATTCCAGTGTGGTGAAATTGCTTAAAAGTGCTGGAGCACTGGAGTAAGAATTAAATAGTTTTGAGTAAGGTAATTCTGTCATTCTGAGGGTAGGCTTTGGGAAGTGAAGAAGCTCACATATCGGAACTTACGCACTGTAAGGGTGTGGCAATAATTGAGATTCTTCGCTTTACTCAGAATGACAAAATTAGGTGATTAGTGCGTCCAAGACTATGAATTAACCTCAGTTTGCTTTGCGTACCCAGCCGTTAATAGTAAAGCGGCTATCAGCAAAAGCTTTTGAGGGACAGCTAACTCGCAAAACTTCGTGCATATAGCGACTTAGAAAAAATACGATGCTGTTATTGCGAGGCTCAACGGTTCTGAATGTCTTGTCCGCAACATAAAAATTGTTCTCGATTTTGCTGTCATAAATCTGCAACTCGCCACCTGAAAAACCCTTGGGTTCTCGATAGAAATAGTAAACGTAAGTAAAAAATCGGCTGGCGGTATCTGGCGAGCCACTGTCGTTGTGAAGTTTATAAAAGTTGTTGTCATTGTGCATGGTTAGCTGAGCTTCTATCTCACCCAGGGGAAATGACGGAATATTTAAACTTTTCAGCACGTCGGGGAGAATTGCTTTGATGCGATTAACCATCAGTTCCGAAAATTCGGGGAACGAGTGGAGTACCATCGAACGCCGGTAATCTTCGGCATTAGTTGAGGTGCTGGTACTCACAAATTCTGATTCTTTTGCTAAGACATATTTAATGAGTTTGTTCTTTTCGGCGGGGGTCAAAAAGTTGTCTATTTGGGCGTAGCGAGATATTAAGTCGTCATTTACAGGCGGCGCAGGGGCGGGAATTTCTGTGACGGGAATTTCTACGGGAGTTGCAAGCTGCTGCGGTTGCAGTTCCTGCAAGTAAATTGGGGGTTCTGTGACTAATCCCACTAGGTGTTCGCCGGGAAAAAAAAGGGTGGAACGCCCGTCGTCTATGGGAATTTGAAATAAGGGTGAAAAACTGAGTGTTTGTTGGGTGCGATCGACTAATGTTTTGATCAGGCTGTGGAATAATGGTGTATCAGATTTGAGCGTGACGGTGCATTGATGTCCGCCAGTGAGCAGGATTTTGACTTTTACGTCTTCAGGTTTAATTTGCTGTTGAATTGTGGTATTCATAGCCGTTAGTTATAGAAAAAGGAAGTTCGGCAACGGATTCGCTCGACGGATGTAACGGATGGATGGATGGGACAAGAAAGAAGGAAGATGGAAGATGGAAGAACAAAAATTCAATCATTGCTTGAGGGCGGGCTAGAAGCCCACCCCACAATAGAATTGACTCTTTGTGGAATAGGCATCTTCCCTATTCGTGACAGATACCTAAGATGTCATTACTAGACTACGAACTTAATTAATGCAAGAAGTGGCGGATATCAGTGAAAACCATTGTGATTCCGAGTTGGTTGGCTGCTTCAATGGAATCTCGATCGCGCATACTTCCTCCTGGTTGGACGATCGCAATTATCCCCGCCTCAGCCGCCGTTTTGACGGAATCGTCGAAGGGGAAGAAACCGTCACTGGCCAAAATCGCTCCTTTGCTCTTGTCTCCTGCTTGTTCTAATGCTAGTTTAACCGAACCCACGCGATTCATTTGTCCGGCGCCGACACCGATTGTAGTGCGATCGCGCGTCACAACGATCGCATTTGATTTGACGTGTTTCGCTACTTTCCAAGCAAACAGCAATTCTTCCAACTCTTGGGCCGTCGGCTGTTTCTCAGTAACAACCCGCCATTTGCTAGTTTCTTCTACTATATTATCTGAGTCTTGCACCAGCAAACCGCCTGCAATAACTTTAACAGTTTGTGGCGGCCCTTGAGTCAAATCTGGCAAAATTAATACTCGAACTTTCGCCTTTTTCTTGATAATTTGTTCTGCTTCTGGTTCGCACCCCGGCGCGACAATACATTCTAAAAATGTTTGAGTTAATGCCGTTGCAGTAGCAGCATCAATCGGGCGATTGAGGGCGACAATTCCACCGAAAGCTGAGACTGAATCGGTGTCGAAGGCTTTTTGATACGCTTCAGAAATAGTTGTTCCCAAGGCTGTGCCGCAAGGATTTGTATGCTTCAGAATAGCGGCAGCGGGTGTGTCGGGGAATTCTACGATCAGCCGCCTTGCTGCTTCTAAATCTACTAAATTATTGTAGCTTAATTCTTTGCCTTGCAGGATGGTGCTAGTCGTCCAGCCTGTCGGTGTATTTCCGCTTTGATACCAGGTGGCGGCTTGATGTGGATTTTCGCCGTAGCGCAGAGTTTGCAACTCTTTTCCTGATAAATTAAACTCGTCGGGTAGCGAAGATTCTTCAGCGGATTGGCTGCTGCTGAGATAAGTTGCGATCGCGCGATCGTAGTTTGCTGTATGTTTGAAGGTTTCTAGCGCACATCTTTGCCGAAACTCTAAGGAGGCTTCGCCGCCATTTTCCCGCAGTTCTTTTAAATAAGTATTGTACTGTTCTGGATCGCACAACACTGTCAAATGAGCGTGGTTTTTGGCGGAAGCTCTCAACATTGCCGGCCCGCCGATATCTATCTGCTCAATTGCGTCTGCTAGAGTAACTCCTGGTTTAGAAATTGTCTCTTCAAATGGATACAAATTGACTACAACTAGATCGATCGCCCGAATTTGATTTGCTGTTAAGTCTGCGAGGTCTTCCGGTACATCGCGGCGTGCTAAAATGCCACCGTGGATTCGCGGGTGAAGTGTTTTGACTCGCCCTCCCAAAATTTCGGGAGAACCAGTATATTCCGCAACTTTGGTCACTGGGATGCCTGCTTCTTTGAGGGCTGTTGCTGTCCCGCCACTACTAATTATGTCAAATTCAAATTCTTCTACTAGACTGCGCGCTAAGTCGATTAGCCCGGTTTTATTGGATGTACTCAGAAGTGCTAGACGTGCCATTGGTTTGAAATTGCGATCGCAAAAATAGATAGGTTATATTCTATATCACATCTGCCTGCAGGGAGATGATTTGGTAATGGCTAATTATGATTATTTTTGAGGATTTAAAGATGAGTCCGCTAATTTTTAAGTATATTTTTTGTCAAAATTATATATTAATTTATACTGACCCGTGGCTTTTAAATATTTAAGACTTTTGCGTGGAACTGATTATTTTGTGAGTGGGAGAGGGATTGAAGCCATCTCCAGCTTGCACCGTTCGTATCGCTACGTAAGTGTCAATGTTGTGGAAATTACTTAATAAAACGTAATAGATAATTATAGTGCGATTACTCAGGAATTTTAACGAAGTTTTAGGATGAATTAGAAAAGTAATGTGCTAGCATCGGGTGTAAATTGCTCCCTCCCTAAATTTCCCGGAAAATAGGGCGATCGCAATAGGTTAATGTCAAAAATAATCGGGTAGGGTAGAAATATGTTTTTTCAAGAAGCCGATCCAGAAAATAAGCTCAGTAATATTAGCAGGAACAACAAAAAAACAGCTCCAAATCTGACCAATAGAACAGGCTACCAACAGATGACAAAAAAAAGAGCCGAGACTTCGACCGAGGCAAATATTTCCGAAGCTTATAGTCTTAGCCTGTGCGAATTGCAGCAGATGGAGCGAGCAATGGAACAGCTAAAGCAGGATTTGAAAGCTAGCGAATCTCGGTTTCGGAATGTGATCGAAAAAAATGCCGACGGCATCGCAATCGTCAACAAGCTAGGACTTATTTGTTTTGCCAACCCGTCAGCAGAAGCGCTGTTTAACTGCACTGCTGAGGAACTTCTAGGGCAAGCATTTTTTGGCAATTTAGTAGTAGAAGTTTCAGCTTGCGACCTTGAGATGGCGACGGATATTATTCCCCAAGTTGGAAAAACAGAAGCACCAGGAACTCGCGTCGTGCAAACAGAAGTTGAAGCTATTCGCAAGCAAAAAGCAAATGCTGTAGTAGAAATGCGGGTGGTGGAAACGGAATGGGATGGAGAAATGGCTTATTTAGCTACGCTGCGGGACATTACCGATCGCAAGCGCGCAGAAGAAATGCTTTGGTTGTACGATCGAGCGATAGCAGCTACGAGTACCGGAGTTACGATTTCTGACGCCACTGACCCCGAAAATCCAATTATTTATTGCAATCCCGCATTTGAAAGTATGACAGGTTATCGGCGGCAGGAAATTATCGGGAAAAACGGCCGATTTTTGCACGGAAGCGATACTGATCCGGCGGCAGTAGAAATAATTCGCCAAGCCTTGCAAACAGAAAGCGAGTGCAAGGTAATATTAAAGAATTACCGCAAAGATGGAACCGCGTTCTGGAATTGTTTCTCAATATCTCCTGTGCGCGATCGACTGGGCAAATTAACTCATTTTATTGGTGTACAGAGAGACATCACTGAGCGCAAACAAGCCGAAGAAGCCTTGCATAATTCTGAAGCACAAAGCAGAGAACAAGCCGCTCAACTAGCAGCCACACTTAACGAACTCAAAGCCACTAATTCCCAATTAGTTCAAAGCGAAAAAATGTCTAGTTTGGGATTGCTACTTGCCGGTGTCGCTCACGAAATTAACAACCCCGTCAGCTTCATTTACGGCAATCTCGCTCATCTGACAAATTATACTCAAGACTTGTTTGATCACCTCGAACTTTATCAACAGCACTATCCTAATCCAGTCGCAGAAATTCAAGAGCAAAGAGAAAAAAATGATCTAGATTTTTTAGCTGAAGATTTACCTAAAATACTGTCTTCAATGAGCGTTGGTGTCGAGCGGATTTGCCAGATTGTGCAGTCGCTGCGGAACTTTTCGCGGCACGACGATTCACAGATGAAACCTGTTAACCTCCACGAAGGTATTGACAGCACGCTGTTAATTTTAAATCACCGTTTGAAAGGGAACGGAGAAAAGCCGCCAATTCAAATTGTCAAACAATACGGAGAATTGCCGACTGTTGAGTGTTTTGCTGGGCCGATAAATCAAGTTTTTATGAATATTCTCAGCAATGCGATCGATGCTTTAGAAGATGCGAACAGTAGGCAAAATTGTCAAGAAATGCTAAAAAATCCCAGCCAAATTAGGATTGGTACTGAAGTTGTCGGCAATCTTGTAGAAATTAAAATTGCCGACAACGGCCCGGGAATAACTGAGCAAGTCAAACAGCAGATATTCGATACATTTTTTACTACCAAGCCCATTGGCAAAGGCACGGGAATGGGCTTGTCAATTAGCTATCAAATTATTGTAGAAAGACACAAAGGCGAATTATATTGTACTTCGGAATTGGGCAAGGGCACGGAATTTACTATCAAAATTCCGATCGCACCGTAGCGCGGAATGTGCAATCTGCACCTTACCAACTTGATATACAGGCAAACAAGCGAGCGGGACGCTCGCACTCCTAAAAAACGAGAAAAATCGTTTTTTCTCGTTACCCGACTCTGGCTGGGAACGCATACTTAGAGGCTTTGCCTCCCCATTGTAGAGAGAATTGTCAGGTGCTTTTCTGCTCACCTTACCCCCATAAATAACTAATTAAAAAACCTCTGCACCCTCCAACTTCTTAAAAGTTTCAACCTTAGCCCTCGCCGCTTCCCCGCAAGTCTTCGGCGTCGGAAACATCTTCCCAGGATTCGCCAAACCTTTCGGATTAAACACCTGACGTACCCACTGCATCGTCTCCAAATCTACCTCTGAAAACATATCCGGCATAAAACACTTCTTATCAGCACCGATGCCGTGTTCTCCCGAAAGACTTCCCCCAACTTTCACGCAAAGCCTGAGAATTTCTCCGCCCAATTCTTCCACCTTTTCCAGCGCACCTTTTACCGAGTTATCGTACAGAATCAGCGGGTGCAAATTCCCGTCTCCCGCGTGAAATACATTAGCAATCCGATAACCGTATTTCTCGCTCAAACCCTCAATTTCTTTCAAAACATAAGCCATTTGCGTTCGCGGAATTACGCCGTCTTGCACGTAATAATCCGGGCTGAGATGACCCGCAGCCGCAAAAGCCGCTTTCCGCCCTTTCCAAATTTTTAGGCGCGTTTCCGGGTCGCTTGCCGTGGTGATATTTCGCGCTCCGTTGTGCTTGCAAATATCGGCAATCCGCTGTTTGTTTGTGGCAACTTCCACTTCTAAACCGTCGATTTCTACAAGTAGAATTGCCGCCGCATCGCGGGGATAACATCCAGTTGCCACCACATCTTCCACAGCATTGATGCTGATGTTGTCCATGATTTCCATGCCGCCGGGAATAATGCCAGCGCTGATAATATCGGAAACCGATTCGCCGGCTGCTTCTATACTGGAAAAATCCGCTAGGAGAACGCAAATCGATTCCGGCGCTTTGAGAATTCGCAGAGTAACTTCTGTGGCAATTCCTAAAGTGCCTTCGGAACCGACAAATACACCAGTTAAATCGTAACCGGGCATTTCGGAAATTTCGCCACCGACATCGACAATTGAACCGTCCGCAACTACCAATTTTAATCCTAAAACGTGATTAGTTGTGACTCCGTATTTGAGGCAGTGAACGCCGCCAGAATTTTCGGCAACGTTGCCACCAATTGAACAAACAATTTGGCTGGAAGGATCGGGCGCGTAGTAGAAACCTGCGCCGCTAACTGCTTGCGTTACCCAGTTATTAATTACTCCCGGTTGCACGACTACTTGCTGATTTTCTAAGTCTACTTTCAGGATTTTTCGCATCAAGGCAGTGACAATCAGCACGCAGTTTTCTACAGGCAAAGCGCCGCCGGAAAGGCCTGTTCCTGCGCCTCTAGCCACCCAGGGAATTGAGTTGCGATCGCATATTTTGACCACTTGCGCCACTTCCTCCGTAGTTCGAGGCAATACCGCCACGGCGGGGCGCTGGCGGTAGCTGGCGAGTCCGTCGCACTCATAGACAATCAATTCTTCGCGGCGCTGTACGACGCCATTTTTGCCAACTACAGCCTCGAATTCTTTAATAACGGGTTTCCAGTTGCGTTCTGTTTCTAGGGCTATCATTAGTGAATTTAATTAGGGAACTATCAATAATATTGTGACAAACTTTACTATTTTTGTGCAATTAATTATTTTTCTAAGGGTTGCAATATTGACAAAGGGAAGGATCGGCAGTCTCTCGACCGTCGGGAAATAGTTTTTCTTTAGTATAACCGCACTTTTTGCATTTATAGATTGCCGATCGCGCTAGCTGAGTCGGAAAATAGCACAGTCCGCAGGGCAATCCGATTTTCATCTCAGCAATATCGAATCCCGGCCAACCGCACTCCGGGCAGAATTGCTTGAATTTTTTAACTAAATCGAGAGTTGCATTTTCGATGTTTTTCATCCGAGTTGGATTGTACATCGCCCGCATATCTGTTTCGATGTGAACTCGGCCGGTTGACGATTTTTTTAAGCCTGCTGTCACAGCGTCAAAAAGTTGTTTTTCTGTCCTAATGCCCTTGACAATTTCGCCGTTACCGAGTGCAGTGTCGCCAACTATAACCACCAGTGCGTGTTCTGGAAATCCAGCTTTTTTAGCAAAATCATCTGCTTCTTCTATACTGGAAACTAACTCGTGACTGTAGTTAGTTTCAACGGAGAAAGAGTCGCCGATGAGTTCTAGATTGTTGGCTCGATCTAATAAAATTACGATTTCTCTGTTAGCTGGCAGATACGGCATCATTGGGTGAGGGCCGAAAGTACCTTCGCTGGCAAAGGCAAGAGTTTCGCCGGCAATTTCTAGGGCTTTTTGTGCTTTATGGCGAGCCGCTTCTATTTGTGTTCCTAAGCGTTTAACTTCTCTGGTGAAGGTGCCGAAACTGTCTGTGTCAAGCGCCGCCGGTACTAGGATATTTACACCCAATTCTCGTTCCAAAACGGGAGCCATCACCCGTTCTTTTTGGTGCATGGTAGCAAGAACTGCGGTGCGATCGTTCAATAATTGATGTTTGCTCATCTATTTTAATTGCTAAAAATCAAACTGATGTCACTACGGGCTTTTATTGCTTGACAAATCAATTACAAAATTTTCTCCATCATCATAAATCCGCTTTCGGCTTGCGCCAAGCTTTTGTAAGCTATCTTGAAATTCAAAAGTGTTCAACGCCTGATTTCGTAGCCAGAAAGGCCATTTTGCGCTGAGTCTAACTTGTAAAGATTTCCTAGGAAAGTTCGCTTCATTAGCGTAAGAATATGCAACATATTTAATCGATTGTGAAATTAGATAATCTGCTAGCTTTTCTTCTCCTTTAAATGAAGGCATACCGGGCGGAAGGCTAGCCCCGCCTGGGTAGTCGGCAATCCAGATTGTATGTTTCCTAAAATTCATTAAAAAAGGTTTGTCAAGTCTTGTTAAAACTATTTCTTTTTCCGGAACCGAATCTAGCATTCTTGCATATTTATCGCGCTCTTGTGGTATCACTAAAGGTAGATTATTTAACCGCCTGGATATTCTATCTAGGGGGTTAGGAACTTTTCCCAAATTCTTGTAACTCTGAAAACCGAGTGCTACTAATAAAGACAAAATTAGTGCTCCGCTAAAGGCATTTTTTTTAATTTTTATTATATTTAAGTTATTTGGCTGGATATTTTCCCCCAAAACTGAGATGAATATGACGAACATCACTACTAATAGCGGATATGAATAGCGGTAGATATCTGACCCTCCTGTAGAAAATAATATCACCGCATTTCCCGTGACTGCACCAATAAAAATAGACAGGGTTGCTTCCCGAACAATTGGCTTTTTACCGAGACCAATTATCCCAAATCTAATTGCCAATACAGTCGGTATAGAAATAATTGTTAAAATTGCATACAGCGTGAGTTGAATTGCTAGGTTTGGGGGAATTTCACTGTTAGGAAGCTTGACCGAGCCTCCGTATACAGAACCATGAAAACCTCTACCAAATATGGGATATAGTAAAGTCCCTGATGACTGATATAGTGAGATTGACCAGGGTAAAATAAACATAGCCAATAAAATACTAGCCAAACAAAATTCGTAAATTGCTTTATGCTTTATGTGGCTTCCTCCAAGGATATAAAAAAAATAACTACAAGTGAAGAAAATAATACACGGGGGAATAAATGTGCTTTTTAAAGCGCAGATGGCGGCTGCAAGCAATCCTATAATCGCAGCATTACTTTCGATATTTGTTCCTTTGAGGTGATCCCACTCAAAAACTCTAAATAAGCTCAAGAAAAGACATACCGGAATTAATATACCCGCTATATTTATATGAGGAACGCGGCTAATCGATAAAAAGCCGAACACAATCATTAGTGTCGAGTTTTTTGAAATCTTTTTTTGCTGACAGTATCCGATAATTAGCCCTATCATTATGACTAAGGCGCAGCCGGGATCGATAAGATATAAACTTCTTTCATCCAACACGCTGAGACTGAACGTATGCAAGAATGATTGTCCTCCCAGTGCAGATACCAGTCTTCTTTCGCTGAAAGGATCGGAACCAAGAGAACCTATTTGAAGCATTTTATGGGGAAATACAAAATAGGCGTGGTAGTCATCGTGAAGATTAAATTTATGCCAAGAAACCGAACCACTGTATTGCACAGCAGTCATAAGGCAAGCGATAACAGTCCCGATCGCAAAAAAAATATTTTCTTTGAAAGCATTAATTAATCGATTCAGATCGTCGGCGATCGCAGTTTTATTGGCCCAGGCCTCTATTATTCCGTAAAGTGCGCCCAAGCATATATATATTAAAAGAGTTGCTTGTGAAATAGTCCATGTCACATTTAATAAACCCCCAAATATAACACTCCAAGCTATCCCCCAAGCCGCTCTTTGCCCCCAGTCAACTGTGTAATCGGGAAAAAGGATGCGGTTGACCGCTCCACCCCAGCCAATCAGGGATACAAGAATGCAAATTCCCCATGCAAAAGAAAGAAAATAATAATTCATAATTGTGAGTTCGGTATCGATTCATAAGGTAATACTTGGACGCACCCTTTAGCTTAATTTATCAACTCAGGACTCAAAGATCAATATCAAAAGCGACCGCTAGTTGCCTCCAGTCACTCCCCCTGCTTGACCTCTGAGTACAAAAATTACTCCCGTCATAATTAGCGCCACGCCTACTAACCGCAGCGGCGGCAAAGGCTCGTGAAATATCAGTTTGCCACCTAAAACAGTAAATAGGTAACTAATTGACAGTAAAGGCGAGACTATGCTAAGGTTGGCCCGCGACAAAACTACAATAAAGCCGATAGAAGAAATTGCATACAAAGAAAGACCACCTACTATCAACGGCTGAGTAGCCATTGCTATAATTTTTTCTATTAAATTAGCAGCGCCAATTGGCCCTAATATTTTAGCTCCTGCCTTGAGACTAAATTGACCTGCTACGCCGCACAATATTGCAGCAAGCAATAACATAAAAACGCTTCTATTCATAAATTTACTAACCTATAGTACAATCAAAAATTGCCGTTCCCAAAAACCTGAAAAACTTTAATTAATTTTTGTTAGGTTTTATTCACCACTAATATTTTAAGCAGAGATACGGGAAAATCAAGTATGGTCGATCACGATCGAGAGTGGAATAAATATATGGCAGAACAGACCAATCCAAGCGGAGAATACACTCTAGAACTATCGATACTCATGCCTTGCCTGAACGAAGCAGAAACTTTAGAAATCTGCATCGATAAGGCCCAGAAGTCCCTGCGCGAACTTGATATTGCCGGCGAGGTCATCATAGCAGACAACGGCAGCACTGACGGTTCTCAAGCTATCGCTACCAGAATGGGAGCGAGAGTCGTCCCCGTAGCAGCCAAAGGCTACGGCAGCGCCCTCATGGGAGGCATCATCGCAGCGCGCGGAGTTTATATTATCATGGGCGATGCTGACGATAGCTACAATTTTTCCAACCTCGGTGCTTTTGTCAACAAATTGCGAGAAGGTTTCGACTTAGTAATGGGAAACCGCTTTCAAGGGGGCATCAAACCGGGTGCAATGCCGCCGCTGCACAAATATTTAGGAAATCCGGTGCTGACATGGGTTGGGCGGCTATTCTTTGCCAGTCCCGTCGGTGATTTTCACTGCGGACTCAGGGGTTTTAGGAGAGACTCAATTTTGAAACTCGACTTGCAAACAACGGGGATGGAATTTGCTAGCGAAATGGTGGTCAAGGCCTCTGTATACAAGCTGCGGATAACTGAAATCCCAACCGTACTTTCTCCCGACGGTCGATCGCGCCCGCCGCACTTGCGAACTTGGCGAGATGGCTGGCGGCACCTCCGATTTTTGCTGCTTTACAGTCCTCGCTGGCTGTTTTTGTATCCGGGTACTGCGCTGATGATTTGGGGTCTAATTGTTAGCATTTGGCTGTTGCCCGGTACTCAAAAAATCGGGGGTATCAGCTTTGATGTACACACGCTGCTGTATGGTGCGATCGCAATTATCATCGGTTTTCAAGCAGTCACTTTCGCTTTTTTCACCAAGATTTTTGCCATCAGCGAGAAATTCCTGCCCGAAGACCCCAAACTCAACAAAATATTTCGCTATGTCACCCTAGAGACAGGATTGATTGTCGGAGTCACGCTGATTTTAATCGGAATAGTTGGCTCGTTCTTGTCATTAACTATCTGGAGCGAAACGGCTTTCGGTTCTCTCGACCCTTCTAAAACTCTGCGTTTGGTTATTCCCTCGCTCACTTGCCTGACTGTTGGTTTGCAGATGGTTTTGTCGAGCTTTTTTCTCAGCGTGCTGAGCTTGAAGCGTAGGTGATAATATTCAAGGTACTGGCAACATTCCTCAAAACTAAATTTCCATGCAGAGGAAGTTCAGGGCGATCGCAATGCAGGCAATATCGGGGCGATCGCAATGCAGGGAAAATTAGGGCCGCTGGAGCCAAATTTCAGACTATCTGGTATAATCAAACAGCCCGATCTAATAATTTTCAATAGCTATGAACTATGAAAACTCAAGAACTTCGCCAGAAGCTTAAGTAATCCATAGATCGCTTATCTCCTGAACGGCTGCTCGTTGTGGATGATTTCTTAGCTTATTTATTAGCAGAACATGAAAGCAATGAAGCTACGGTGGGATGATTAAAAATTCCCGGTTTTATTGAAGTATTTAATAAAGCCAAAAAAGATGTAGCCGCAGGTAAGGTGACTTCTGTTGAGCAACTCAAACGAAAATACTGATGAAAGTCTAAAGTTTTATTCAGTCGTTCTTAGCTTTGATGATCAAAATTGTTTTAATAGTAAAAATAAAGAATAGTTGATATTAGCTATGCAGCGAATATTTGAGGCTATATTAAAGGGAAACGTTTTAGAATGGGCTAATGAGGTTCCAACAGAGGGCGATCGCCCTGTCAGAGTTTATGTTATTTTACAAGAAGAGCGATCGACTTTAAGCGCTGAGTTTCGCCGTCAGAGAATAGTTGAAATATTGGAAAAAATTGCAGCTAATAATGTCTTTGCTGAGATTAGCGATCCCGTGGAATGGCAGCGAGATTTGCGTCAAGACCGTCCACTTCCAGGTAGGGGTGAATAATGAATGCTGCTAGACAGTAATATTATTATCTACGCTTCCCAGCCAGAAAACTCGCAGATTAGGCATTTTATTGGCGAAAATGACATAGTTGTATCGGCAATAAGTTACCTTGAAGTCTTGGGTTATCATCGGCTAACTGAAGAGTATAGATTGTACTTTGAGGAATTCTTTGGTGTGGTGGAGGTTGTACCAATTTCTAACGCTGTACTCGATCGCGCAGTGCTGTTGCGAGAGATAAGGGAAATGACACTTGGGGATGCTATTATTGCGGCAACAGCTTTGGTATATGACAGAACTTTAGTAACAAGAAATATAGGGGATTTTCTCTGGATTGCTGAACTCACACTGATTAACCCGTTTGAGGCTTAAGAAAGATGGGCGATTCCCTACCCTTCTGGAACCCCTACGCGAAGATAGCTTTGGTCGCGCGGACTTGGAAAAAAAAGGGCGAGCGCCTGTGATTCTATTTGAACTACGCAAACATCAAGCGACCTTTCGGTTGTGGAATAGGACGACCCAGTGCGTTAGCCGTTTCTATCCACTCCTGCATAATAATTTCTAGATTCTCCAATGACTCCTGATAAGTTTCACCATCCGCAGCACATCCCGGTAATTCAGGTACTTCCGCAATAAATACCTGGTCTTCCTCACTCCAGTAAATGATTACTTCATACTTCATTATCATCTTGGTTAACCAATTTATATTTCAGAATTACTGCCCGAACTTGCTTTACTTGATAAGCTTTAGCTTTTGATTTATCTGCTTTCTGGGGTTGGAGGTTGATAATTTCTGCGACTCCCTCCTTCGTGAAAATATGGTGACTCCCCTTAATGGTTACCTCAAATCCTAAAATCTGGAGTATTTGACATAAATCGCTAAAGGAAAAATTAGCATCAGATGCACCAAGCATCAGCTTGCCTAGGAGTTTGTTTATTTGAGTCATTAATTTACTTTAATATATTGATTGTTTACTAAAAATTTTATATATAAATATATGATAACACACTAACTAGAGATTTTCACCGAGAGTTTGTGTAAAGTTTTCCCTACTGATGAAGGTGGTAGGAGTACGGTAATCCCTACTCTTAAGCTATACCAATTCTATTAAATTTATTTACATAAACTTGACCTTTTCAAAACAGTGCAGGGGTATCCGCTACCCCTACACAATTCTAGACTAATTTGGGAACCTTACTCGACCCCCTCAATCCGGTCTTCCACCTCCTGATACAACTCACGCAGACGATCCAAATTGTTCTCCGAAGTCTCCCAATAACCCCGGCCATTCACCTCAAGCAAAGTGCTGACAATCTTGCGGAAAGAATGAGGATTTAAGTTAAGCAAACGCTTCTGCATCTCCTCATCTTGGATAAACGTAGTGTTGACATCCTCATACACCCAATTATCCACAGCGCCCGCCGTCGCACTCCATCCAGTTGTATTCACCAGACGCTTAGAAATCTCCCGCACACCTTCATAGCCGTGCGACAACATTCCTTCGTACCACTTCGGATTCAGCAGCTTAGTCCGCGAATCTAAACGCACGGTTTCTGATAGCGTCCGCACCTGCGCGTTGGCTGTGGTTGTATCAGCAACAAAGGATGCTGGTTGCTTCCCGTCGCCCCGCAAACTGCCGATCAATTTAGTCGGGTCGGAGTCGAAATAGTGCGACACGTCGGTTAGGGAAATCTCCGCAGAATCCAAGTTTTGGAAGGTGACTTCCGCAGTTTTCAAGGAGGATTCAAAAATCTTCCGATCTTGTTCCATTGTGCCTGGATTGTCGGAAGAAAAGGCGAAGGATTTGCGAGTTAAGTACATTTCCTGCAACTCGGCTTCGCTTTCCCAAGTGCTGTTTTCCACCGCCAAGTTGACGTTAGATGAATAGGAACCAGAGGCATTAGAAAATACCCGGGTTGCTGCTTGCCGCAGGTTGATTCCCATTTCTTCCGCTTGCTTCAAGGCGTGTTTGCGGACGAAGTTCATCTCTAACGGTTCGTCGGCTTCCGCTGCCATTTTCACGGCTTTATCTAACAAATTCATTTGGTTGATGAACAAGTCGCGAAATACGCCCGAACAGTTAATTACTACGTCGATCCGAGGGCGTCCCAACTCTTCTAAAGAAAGCAATTCGAGTTTGTTTACCCGGCCCAAAGCGTCGGGAACTGGCTTCACTCCCACCATCCACATTACTTGCGCGAGGGATTCGCCGTAAGTCTTGATGTTGTCGGTTCCCCACAACACAACGGCGATCGTTTCTGGGTAATTTCCCCCGTTATCAACGCGCTGTCTTTCTAACAGCCGATCGACTACAAGCTTAGCAGACTTAACCGCCCCTGTTGTAGGGATTGACTGCGGGTCTAAAGCGTGCATATTCTTGCCCGTCGGCAAAACATCTGGGTTGCGAATCGGATCGCCACCGGGGCCAGGCAGAACATACTCGCCTTCTAACGCGCGCAACAAAGCGCCTAATTCGTTGTCAGCACAAACTTGCTGCAAGCAGAATTCCAGATACTCAAACAGCGGTTTAATCGGTTCTGGATCGATTTTTTTGTAACCGGCGGCGTGCAAAGCTTCAATCCAAGGTGTTTTCTTGCCCATGTTGAAGAAATTCAACTTAGAAACAAGGGAAACTCTACCCTCAGCGTCGGTTTGTTCCTTCACCAAAGCGCCAACGGCATCCCGACAGGCCAAGGTGATGTTTTGCAGCAATTCGACATCAGTTAAAATGCCTTTGTCGCTGTTGGTGTAAATTTCGCCAATATCGCGTCCGAGACTGTTAGCAATAATCCGCGGCAAGCTTATCAGTCCGTCTTCTTCGCGGTCTAAATTGGCGATATTTACCAAAGTTGCGATCGCCTCTTCCGCAGTCGGCGGCTTACCGATAACGTGCAAACCGCAAGGTAACAATCGCGACTCAATTTCCATCAACTTGCGGTAAACCAAGCCAACTAAATTGTCGCGTTCCTCCGAAGTCATTCCCGCAGCAACCCCTCTTTCTTGTTCCGGAGGTAGGGCGATATCCTTGTCCAAATTCACCAAACGGCATTTTTCGACGATCGCATCAACAATCGGCACACCGCGCCCAGTCTCTTTCAAAGTTTGATAAGAAGCAATTAACTCGCTGAGTTCCTGCAAACCTTTGTACAAACCAGCATTTTCAGCCGGAGGAGTCAGATAGCTGATTGTTTCAGCATAACTGCGGCGCTTGGCAATTGTTGCCTCGCTGGGATTGTTGGCGGCGTAATAATAGAGGTTAGGAATTTTGCCGATCAAACTGTCGGGATAACAATCCCCAGACATTCCCATCTGCTTACCGGGCATGAATTCTAGCGAACCGTGAGTGCCAAAGTGCAGCACCGCATCCGCACCCCAAATGCGCTCCAAATATGTATAGTAAGCAGCAAAACCGTGGTGCGGGCTGGCAGAACGAGAGAATAGCAACCGCATCGGATCGCCTTCGTATCCAAAAGTAGGTTGCACTCCGATAAACACATTGCCGAAATGTTTGCCGAAAATCAGCAAATTTTGTCCGTCGCTGTTCAAATGTCCCGGAGGCGGGCCCCAATTTTCTTGCAAGCGTTCCGAGTAAGGAGTGAATTCTTCGTATTCAGCTACAGACATCCGGTAAGCAACATTTAATTCCGGGCTTTGGTATTGGGCTGTTGCGTCGTGGATGACTTCTTGCATCAGTTTTTCGGCGGACTCCGGCAATTCTGGCAAGTCGTAACCGTTGCCTTTTAAGGCTTTCAATACTTGGTAAATCGAGCCGAAAACGTCCAAATAAGCGGCCGTTCCGACATTGCCTTTGTCAGGCGGGAAACTGAAAACTGTGATCGCAACTTTTTTATCTAATTTTGGTTTGCGGCGCAGCATTGCCCACTTCATGGCGCGCTGGGAAATTGCTTCGATCCGGTCTTGTAGGGCGATCGCCTTGCCAGTTGCGCCATCTCTTCCCGACAAAATAATCGGTTCGATCGCGCCATCCAACTCGGGAATGGCAATTTGCAAAGCAACTTGAATCGGGTGCAAGCCTAAATCGCTATTTTCCCACTCTTCCGTCGTTTGGAAAACCAGCGGCAAAGCCACCATGTAAGGGCAATTTAATTTTTTCAAAGTCTCGATCGCCTTCGGGTGATCTTGTTTCGCCGGGCCGCCTACCAGCGCAAAACCAGTCAGAGAAACCACCGCATCAACTATCGGCAGCGGTGCAACTCCTTTGGTCCCAACTTCCAAGAAAAAAGTTTCCACTGGTTTCGAGAAGTCCAAACCGCCGGCAAAAATCGGCACCACCCGCGCCCCCATTGCCTCCAATTCCTGCACCATTGCTACGTAGTGCGCGTCATCTCCGGTGACTAAGTGAGTCCGCTGCAACACCAAGCCGATGCAAGGTGCGAGGGGGTCTTTGAGGTCTGCCGAAATATCTTTGCGGGCGTTGTACCAGGTTAGATATCCTTTTACATCCTCAAACATCGACGGTGCCAAAGGATGCCAAATTCCCATATCCGGGTAGACAACGGGCTCTTGAAAAGTTAGCTGTTCCTGGCCTTTGAATACATATTTATGTGACAGCATCAGCAAGAAGTTTTCCAAGTTTTCTTGGGAACCTCCCAGCCAATACTGGAAACTCAGCATGAAGTTGCGCGCATCTTGGGCTTTGTCAATGGGCAAATATTTCAGCACTTTCGGCAAAGTTTGCAGCAGTTTCAGCATTCCGTCTTGGAAGGAACTCCCGGATTTTTCCTTCCGTTTTTTCATGAATTCGCCGATCGCACTTTTGCTTTGTCCCAACTGTGCCATCGAGAAACTGCCCATTTTATTGAGTCGCATCACCCCAGGCATCGATGGGAAGACGACCGCGACATCCAAGCTGTCGCGCAGCGGTTCAACTGCCGCTACCACTTTTTCGGCTAAATCTTCGATGAAAATTAGAGAAGCAATAAATACATTGGCATCTGCCACATCCCGCTTGAAGGCCTCGTAATTTTCCGGGCTGCGGAGTTCCTCGATTAGGTAGCCACTGATTTCTATTGCCAGATTCGGATTTTTCTGGTTTATCGATCGAACCGCTGCCGACAGGGCGCTTTGATACTGCGGTTCCAGTACGACATAGACCACCTTCATGAGCGATCGCCCCTGCAAGTTTTCCGGCACAACGTGGCGAATGGTGGGCTTGACGTGAGTGAACATCCGGTTAGGCTCCTTTAAGATGCTGTTTTCGGGAATCGGGAATTTTTTTATCCCATAAGCATTTTTACCAGAAAACGCTTGCCATTAGGCGATTTGAGCCTGCACATGACACAATTCGACAAATTTAGGTCAGATTTTCGTTACATTTTTTTATAAATTCCTTGAGCAAATACTCCAGTTTTTATTTACAATAATTCACTTGACATATTGTTTATTATATGTATAGGATTAATAAGTTGGATAAAAATAATTAAAAATTACCCAACAATTGAGAAAAAAATCCTGAAAAAAGTTCCAAGTTTTGTAGAATTGATCAAACTGACGATCGAGCAATTAACTGAGGGGAAAAAGGCATAATTTCTGAAAGCAGAATGTAGCCTTGCGATAATTGCTGCGTCATCAAGATTGACATTTCACCAGGAATTTAAAACCATTTCGTAACGTCTGTTTTGTGTAAATTCCTGATCGGCGATCGAGTTCAAGGAAAACTAATTGCTATAGAATCTCAAACTCATCCAAACTTGAAGGAAAAAACATGGCTAACTACGCAATTTTCGACGAACAATTCTACCTCGCCTCATATCCTTGGATCAAACCAGCTATTGACGCAAGAGTCATTTCATCTGGAAGAGAACACTTTGAAAAATTCGGGCGAGAAGGCGGTCTAACTAATGTATCGCGTTATTTTGACGAAAATGCTTACCTTGCTGGGAATCCAGATCTCGCACCTTTCGTCCGCACAGTCAACCCAAACGCGCCTTTTGCGACCGGCCTCGATCACTTTATCCAGTTCGGTTACGATGAAGGACAGCGCCGCACCCAAGTATCACCCGAATACAACGAAACCTTTTATTTAGCAAACAACTCTGAACTCCAACCGTTCATTCAGAACGGAACTTTCAAATCAGGGTACCAGCATTTCGTTCAATTCGGGGCCAAAGAAGGTCGTTTCGGAACTTCATTTTTTGAACCGGAATACTTAAAAGAAAACCCCGACATCGTGCCGTTTGTCAACTCTGGAAACTTGAAAACAGGCCGCGAACACTTTTTCAATTTCGGGCAATTTGAGCCGGCCCGCGACGCGACTTTTGTCGGCACCCGTACCAACGATGTTTTAACTGGTGTTGGCGTGGGCGATGTCGAACTTGTGGGAGTGGAAGTAGGTATAGATCCCCAAGGCAACCGCCAGTATGAAAGCTTTGGCACCAATGAATTCGATGTCTTGATTGGTGCTCCGGGAACCAATACATTCGTACTCGGAGTTCCTGCTACAGCCGGGAATGTCACCCCGACACCGCTGTATTTAGGTAACGGTCAAGCTACGATTCGCAACTTCGACATAGAAAGCGATTTTATCCAACTACAAGGAACTTCTTTAAACGGCTACAATCTGATTCCCATTGGCAGCAATTTGTCAATCCAGCGTTTTGGAGATGTGCTCGGCGTGATTGAAGGAGGAGCAAGCTTGGGTTTAACTTTCCAAGAATCTAACGGTAATGGTACTTTCTTGATTGGATAGTCATTGGTCATTGGTCATTGCTGATTGGTCATTAGTCATTAGTCATTGGTCATTAGCTAATGCTGATGATTAATGATTTTTTATTGGCGGTGGGCGATGGTTCTATAAAAAAGTACGATAGCACTTTACTTTAAACAGCAAACTATGAATTACGATATCTTCGACGAACAATACTACCTTTCGCAATATCCGTGGCTGAAACCAGCCATTGATGCAGGCATCATCAAATCTGGAAGAGAACACTTTGAAAAATTTGGTCAAGCCGCCGGCCTCACGAAAATATCCCGGTATTTTGATGAAGATACTTACCTTGAGGGAAATCCAGACCTTAAACCATTTGTCCGCACTCCCAACAATCCAAACGCGCCTTTTGCGACCGGACTAGACCACTTTATCCAATACGGTTACGAAGAGGGTCGCACTCGCGTATCGCCTGAGTATGACGAAGGTTTTTATGTAGGAACTAACCAAGATTTGCAGCCGTTTATTCAGAATGGAACCTTTAAAAATGGCTACCAGCATTTCATTCAATTCGGTGCCAAAGACGGTCGGTTGCCTACTTCTTTCTTGGAACAGGGATACTTAGGGAACAACCCCGACATTGGGCAGTTTGTCGAATCTGGAACCTTGAAAACTGGTCGGGAACACTACTTCAAGTTTGGACAATTTGAGCCAAGCCGCTCTGCGACTTTTGTGGGAACTTCTGGCAATGACATCCTCACCGGTTCCGGGGCGGGGAATGTGGAATTAATTGGAGTTGACGTAGAAGCCCCTAACGGTCTCCGACGATATGAAAGTGACGGCAGCAATGAATTCGATACTCTCACTGGCGGTAGCGGCCGCGATAAATTCGTGCTTGGTGACATTGTTGGCTTCAGGGGAGGAACCCTCTCATCCAGACAGTTCTACATTGGCGCAGGTTTTGCTACAGTTCGGAACTTTACTCAAGGCCAGGATATCATCCAGATAGGGATTCCCTTAGATCAATTATTGGTATTTCCAATCAACAATAATCGAGACTTAGCTATCCAAACGAATGGCTTTCCCGCAGTTGAAAATGGAGTTTTCATAGCCAGTCGCTTTGACACAATCGCTGTTGTTGAAGGTGGCGGCAATCTCAATTTAAATCTATTACCAGAATCGGGTGTTATCAGATCTTTCCTTGGGTAGAAATATCGCAGCTAGGTATGGTTTGCGTTAGTCCATCATGTGGAGATTTATGAATTCAACAATCGGTAAATACAATTGCCACAAGTCAGGGCCGAGCAACTCTAAATGTGCCACAGATTTGGATGACAAATCCATTTAGCGCTCCAGTCGGTCTCACTTTCCTCGGGTAGAAAGCATAGAGCTTAAGTGAGATTTGACTTTTGGGTAAAATCACCCGATCGGGTATTGTCTCAGTTCAGGATTATTGAGAAATTGCATAAATACCTCATTAAAGCCGCAGGAGGAAAACATGGCTAGTTACGCAATTTTTGACGAACAATACTACCTTGCTTCATATCCGTGGCTGAAACCAGCGATTGATATAGGAATCATCAAATCTGGAAGAGAACACTTTGAAAAATTTGGTCAAGCCGCCGGCCTCACAAAAATATCGCGATATTTTGACGAAGATACATATCTAGCTCAAAATCAAGATATTGCACCCTTTGTTCGCACAGCCAACAACCAAAACCGACCCTTTGTTTCAGGTTTAGACCACTTTATCCAGTTTGGTTACGAAGAAGGCCGCACGCGAGTATCGCCTGACTACGACGAAGTTTTTTATTTAAAGCGCCACCCGGAAATAACTCCCTTCGTCCAGAACGGAATTTTTAAATCCGGCTTTCAACACTTTATCCAATTCGGAAAAACAGAAGGTAGGTACGGGACAAGTTTCTTTGAACCACGTTACTTGGGAGATAACCCAGATGTGGCTGCAGTTGTGGAGGCTGGAAGTTTAAAAACTGGTCGAGAACACTATCTAAAATTTGGGCAATTTGAGTCAAATCGATACGGATTTTTTACAGGAACCAACGGTAATGATATAGTCACGGGATTTACAGCGGGAAAAAATCAAATTATCGGACTGCAAGTAGCTTTCGCCGGCCCTAATCCACCTTTTGGCATTAATAAGAATAAGTATGACGCTTTGAAATTGGATGACATCACGAGAGAGCCTTTTCTGACTACCACTGAATTCGATACATTGATTGGCACTTCTGGCATTGATTACTTCGTGCTCGGAGATGCTGTTCCCAACAACCGACGTAGTTTGATCAGCCGGGTAGATTTCTATACCGGCAGTGGGGAGGCCAGGATTGTCAATTTTGAAAAAGGAAAAGATTTTATTCAGTTGGTGGAAAGCTTTAATGAACTGAATATATTTCCATCAGGGGCGGACTTATTAATTCAAAAATCGGGAGATACACTTGCCAGAATTCAGGGCGGCTCAAATCTAACTCTGCAACCGATTGAGATGATAAATCCATTTAGTCCTCCAGTCGGTCTCACTTTCCTGGGCTAGAAAGCATAGAGATTAAGTGAGATTTGACTGTTGGCAAAAATCAGCCGATCGAATATTGTGTCAGTCCCAGATAAGTGATACAGTGCGTAAAAAGCTCATTAATACCGCCAGATAAAAACATGGCTAGTTACGCAATTTTTGACGAAAAATACTACCTTGCTCAATATCCTTGGGTCAAACCAGCCATTGATGCAGGAGTTATCAAATCGGGACTAGAACACTTTCAAAAATTCGGTGAAGCAGGGGGCTTAACCAAAGTATCGCGCTATTTTGACGAAGCTACTTACCTCGCTGGCAACCCAGACATCGCTGCGTTAGTCCGCACCCCCAACAACCCAAACGCCCCTTTTACTACAGGGCTAGACCACTTTATCCAATACGGTTACGAAGAGGGTCGCACTCGCGTCTCGCCTGAGTATGACGAAACTTTTTATTTAGCAAACAACTCAGAACTGCGATCTTTCGTTCAGAACGGAACTTTCAAATCAGGCTACCAGCATTTCATTCAATTCGGAATCAAAGACGGTCGTTTTGGGACTTCATTTTTTGAACCGGAATACTTAAGGAACAACCCCGACATTGTGCCGTTGGTCAACTCTGGAGCCTTGAAAACCGGTCGGGAACACTACTTCAATTTCGGAAAAAACGAGCCAAACCGATCCGCTACTTTTGTCGGAACTTCCGGAAATGACATCCTCACAGGCGTTGGTGTGGGGAATACCGAACTGATTGGAGTTGAAGTAGGTATCGATCCCCAAGGCAATCGGCAGTATGAAAGCTTTGGAAGTGATGAATCTGATGTCCTGATCGGCGGCCCTGGGAAAGATACATTCGTACTCGGAGTTCCTCCTACCTCCGGTACTCCCACATCCCGTAGCCTCTATGCGGGTATCCCCGGTATAGTTACAATTCGCAACTTTGATAAAGACAATGACAAGATCCAGTTGGCAGGCTCACCCGCTACCTACAGAATAAGTGGTGGTGGTAACGAGTTGTTAATCCTAAGCCCAGGATCTGAGACTATTGGTAGGATTGAGGGGGGAGGAGATTTAGTCGTGTCTACAATTCAGCAAAACGGGAACGACACTTTCTACTTATTCCTTAAATAACCGGAACCTCGGTTATCTCTTTCTCAATTAACATGGTAGGTGCGTTAATAACGCACCCTACTGAACTTGGGAAAAATCACCCTATCGGGTATTGTGTCAGTTCTTGATGATTGATAAATTGCATAAACAGCTCATTAAAGCCGCAGTCGAAAAACATGGCTAGTTACGCAATTTTTGACGAAAAATACTATCTTGCTCAATATCCTTGGGTCAAACCAGCCATTGATGCAGGAGTCATCAAATCGGGATTAGAACACTTTGAAAAATTCGGTCAAGCCGGCGGCTTAACTAAAGTATCGCGGTATTTAGACGAAGCTACTTACCTCGCTGGCAACCCAGATCTCGCTGCCTTAGTCCGCACCCCCAACAACCCAAATGCACCTTTTGCGACGGGCCTAGACCACTTTATCCAATACGGTTACGAAGAAGGTCGCACTCGCGTATCGCCTGAGTATGACGAAGCGTTTTATCTCGCAAATAACCTACAGTTGCAGCCGTTTATTGAGAATGGAACTTTTAAAAACGGCTACCAGCATTTCATTGAATTCGGCATCAAAGACGGTCAGTTTGGGACTTCATTTTTTGAAACGGAATACTTACTGAAAAACCCCGATATTGTGCCGTTTGTTAACTCTGGAGCCTTGAAAACAGGTCGCGAACACTACTTCAATTTCGGAACTTCCGATCCCAACCGCTCTGCGACTTTTATCGGAACTTCTGGAAATGACATCATTACCGGTGCTGGGGTGGGAAATACCGAATTAATTGGAGTTGAAGTAGGTTATGTTGCAAACAGTGATGGCTTTTCCATCCCCGGCCGAAATTATGAAAGTGAGGGCAGTAATGAATTCGATACTCTCACTGGCGGTAGCGGCCGCGATAAATTCATGCTCGGAGACCTTTTAGTAGGCGGTGGTGGTAAGCTATACAGTTCCCCAACAAAGTTATATATCGGGCCGGGTTTTGCTACAATTCGGAACTTTACCCAAGGTCAGGATACCATTCAGCTAGCAACAAGCGATATCCAACCTTCTTTAGATAAATTTTTGATATTTCCCATCAACAACAATCGAGATTTAGCTATCCAAACGAACGGCTTGTTCGTCTACTTTCCAGATGGAAGTTCGGGAATTAGTAGCTTTGACACGATCGCTGTTATTGAAGGCGGCGGAAATCTCAAGTTGAATCTATTACCAGAATCTAGAGTTTCTCTATCTCTACTTGGCTAGAAATCTCTAAGCTAGTGGGGATTTGCCTGATTGCTGCTGGGGAGTACGATCGCACATTCGCAAAAAGGGCGATCGTACTTTTGTGTTTGCCTTAAAAATAATAAAACAGGCTTAATAATAATTAACTTGACATACTGAATTAGTAGAGTTAGTTATAGTGGATCAAGTTTAACCGACAAGTAAGCAGACTAAGCTTGGAGAAAAACTTATGACTAACTATGACATTTTTGACGAAAAATACTACCTTTCGCAATATCCTTGGGTGAAACCAGCTATTGATGCAGGAATTATAAAATCCGGCAGAGAACACTTTGAAAAGTCCGGTCAAGCCGGCGGCCTGACCCAAGTATCGCGGTACTTTGACGAAGAAACCTATCTATCTCAAAATCCAGATATTGCTCGCTTGGTTCGTAGCGCCAACAATCCAAACGCGCCTTTTGCCTCTGGTTTAGACCACTTTATCCAGTTTGGTTACGATGAAGGCCGCACCCAAGTATCACCTGACTACGACGAAGCATTTTATTTAAAACGATACCCTGTACTTGTGCCCTTTGTACAGAACGGCACTTTCAAATCTGGTTTGGAACACTTTATCAAATTCGGAGCCAAAGAAGGTCTTTATGCGAACACCTTTTTTGAACCCGAATACTTGCTGAAAAACCCCGATGTAGCAGCAGCAGTCAAGGCGGGAGTTTTCAAAACAGGTGGGGAACACTACCGAAAATTTGGACAATTTGAGCCAGCGCGATCGGCTACATTTGTCGGGACTAAAGACACTGACATTGTAACGGGATTTGGTGTAGGAAAAGTTGAAATCACTGGCGTTGAAGTATCTTTAGATGCAGCGGGAAATAGAGTTTATGAAAACAGACCCCCTCGTAACGATCGCGATACGCTCATTGGCGGTCAAGGTAGTGATACTTTCGTTCTCGGTGTGAAGGATAATCAATTCTACCTCTCGTATATCGTCGCCAGTGGCGCAGCTACGATTAAAAACTTTGACCCGCAAGCCGATAAGATCCGCGTAGCGGGAACGCGAAGCGGCTACAATTATCGGTTTAACGCTTCTGGAAATTTTCAGATTGAGGGACTACCAAGCTCTAGGATTGTCCCAGTGATTGCTGAAGTCGAGGGTGTTGCGAATATGCCGTTTCTAGAAAATCAGGAACCTGATTTCTTGATTTTCGATCGAGTTTCTGTATTGGATAACTTTTGGGAAGCTGGATATTTAGCAAACAATCCCGATGTTGATGCGGCTGTTCAAGCAGGAAGTTTTGCTTCAGGTCTCGATCAGTATACAAAAGTTGGGCAATTTGAAACAAATCGCTCTGCAACTTTTGTCGGGACTTCGGGGAATGATGTTGTGACTGCTTTTGGCAAGGGAAAATCGACAATTATTGGAGTTGACTTTGATGGCCGTTATTTGAGCTACGGTAGCAACGAATTTGATACCTTGATTGGCAGCGAAGGTGCTGATACTTTTATTTTTGCTTACGAACGTCCGCGATCGAGTACTAGCTCCCTCATCAGCACTGTAGAATTGTATTTAGGCCCGGGGGAGGCTCGGATTCGCGACTTCAACCCCAGTCAGGGAGATGTACTCCAGCTATCAGGCCAACTCAGTAACTATCAAATATCTCCTGTGGGTGCAGATTTAGTAATCTCAACAGCAGGAGATAGAATTGCAATTCTTGAGGGAGGTGCGAACTTAAATTTGAAACAACTGACATTTCCTAGCACCGAACTTGCCCAGAGTCCTTTCTTGCTGGGCTAGAAACCAGGTTGATTGAATTTTAACAGGACTTACGCACAGACTCTCAGAAACTGGGTTTAATCAGAAACCCAGTTTCTCCAAAAAACCGGGTTTCTAAATATTTAAGCCCGATCGCGCGCTAGCTTCAAAACCTCAACAGTATCTTTGTGACCCTCCGAAGACGCCCAAATTAACGCAGTCCAAGTATTATTATCCTTAGCTTTGATATCAGCTCCTTTATCGATTAAAAATTCCACAACTTGAGTGCGCCCGCTACCTGCTGCACTCATCAAAGCCGTCAAACCAAAATTAGTTTTAGCATTCACATCCGCCCCCGCCTCCAGCAAAAGCTGTACAATCTCGGTATGTCCGGCAGCAGCGGCACTCATTAACGGCGTCCACCCGTCATTATCGTGACTGTTGACATCCGCACCTGCAGCCAGCAATTTTTTGACGATCGCCGAATTGCCAGCCTCAGCCGCCGTCGTCAAAGCCGTCGCGCCTTCCTCATCCTTGACATTGATATCTGCACGCTGTTCGATCGCACTTTCTACAGCCGCAACATCACCCGTCTTGACGGCATTAATTAAATCTGTCATAAATTCTCCCTTGTATCCTCTCAAATATTAAATCCTATGACAGTCGATATTTTAATCCTCTCCAACGGCCCCGGAGAATTGGCAACTTGGGTGCGTCCCGCCGTGCAAGCTTTGCGCGAGCAATTGCGAAACGCGGGCACTCAAGCGCGAATCTCCGTAGTGCTGTCCCCCTGTCCGCACGCCACCGGGAAAGAAGCAGAAATAGCCTGTTCCTACCCAGAAGTGGACAGAGTGCAGGCGCCGGAGCATTTTTTTCCATTCCTATTATCTGGCAAAACTGCTGAAAATTGGGATTGGCACGAAACAGGAGTTGTTTTATTTTTAGGCGGCGATCAATTTTTTACGGTTGTTATTGGCAAAAGGCTAAAATATCGCACTGTTATTTATGCTGAATGGGACGCGCGGTGGTATCGCTGGATTGACAAATTTGCGGCGATGAAACCGGAAGTTTTTGCTAAAATTCCCGAAAAATATGCTAAGAAATTTACAGTTGTCGGAGATTTGATCGCCGAAGTAGGGAACGGGAAATCGGGCAGGGCGGGTACGGGGGCACCGCCCCTACGGAAAATAGAATTAATTGGATTGTTGCCCGGTTCTAAAGCGGCAAAATTAGCTTTAGGTGTACCGTTATGTTTGTCGATCGCCCAATCCATCCACCGCATCCGCCCTGATACTCGCTTTGTAATTCCCGTTGCTCCTACCATAGATGTGCAAACTCTAGCAGGTTTTGCAGACCCTGAACAAAATCCCTGCCTGCATTTATTTGAAAACGCCAGCGCCGAACTTCATTTAACAGAACGACCGTTTTTGCAGACAGCAAATAACTTGCAAGTAGAACTTTGGACGCAGACGCCAGCCTACGATTTGCTATCAGAATGCAGCCTGTGTTTAACTACTGTGGGAGCGAATACTGCCGAATTGGGTTCGTTAGCCGTACCGATGATTGTTTTGATTCCGACGCAGCAATTGGATGCGATGAAAGCTTGGGATGGTTTGCCGGGATTGCTGGCAAATTTGCCGTTAGTCGGTTCAGCTTTTGCGACTGCGATTAATTGGCTAATCTGGCAATTGGGAAAGGGAAAGCTTTATGCTTGGCCGAATATTTGGGCACAGGAGGAGATTGTGCCGGAGTTAATTGGAAAGTTGGAACCGAAGGTAATAGCTCAATTGGCGATCGACTATTTGAGCCATCCTGAAAAATTAGCACAAATAGGCGATCGCTTGCGTGCGGTTCGAGGAGAATCGGGGGCCGCGAAAAAAATTGCTGAGTTGGTTTGTGAAGAAATTGAGGTGCAATCTAATTGTCATAAGAATTAGATTTTTTTATTTTTAACCGCAGATGTCGGCAGATAAACGCGGATGAACGCAGATTTAATACAGATTAATTGGTGGAAACAGGCAAAAGAAAACTTATTTTCTCTTGCCTATTTATTATCCCAAAACTGGATTTGATCTCAAGTTAAGGTCGATCGTGCTTAGCAATCACCCAAACAGCGTGAATGATGCCGGGAATAAAGCCCAAAAACGTGAGAACCAGGTTGATCCAAAAATCAGTACCGATGCCGACAGTCAAAAATACGCCCAGGGGGGGAAGAAAAATGGCAGCGACTATGCGAATTAAATTGTTCATCTCAGTTACTCCCAACAAGTTTTCTCTTTCAATTTAACTTCACTGACTGACAGAGCCTTTCCCGAAAAACTTAGGCGGTGCAGCCATAGTGTAAACTTCTGTTTCCGAGGCGATTACCTGCCGCAAGTGACCGGGAACTTGCATCAATCCCAACAGCGTAATCCCATCCAACATCCGCAAACCGCCTGTTGTTTTCTCGGCGAGTAATTTGTCAGTAACTTCGGGTTCGGGCCGCGTATTTATTTCTTGAGTTGAAGCTACGGCAAAACCCCAAGGAGCTCCGTAAGTAGAAATAAAGCTGGTGCAGGATTGAACGTTGGGGAAAACAGATTTCAGGGTATTTACAATGCGAGCGTGCATTTTCATTTCTGCCGGAGAAACTGGACCCGCTTGCACTACGAAATATCCGTTAGGCGACATTACCTTGCGAACTTTCTCAAAATACTCTTTGGTAAACAACTGGAAAGATGGGCCTTCTTCAATGGGATCGGACAAGTCAGAAATGACAATATCCCAATCATTGTCAGTTTTATCTAAATAGTCCAAAGCATCGCCGATTACTACTTCGCAGCGGGGGTCATCAAAGGCATTTTGGTGCATTTCGGGCAGGTGTTCGCGGCAAGCTTCTACTACTTCGCCGTCAATGTCGATCATCACGACTTTTTCAACTGTTTTCCAGCGCAGCACTTCTCTAATTGTAGCTCCTTCTCCGCCGCCGAGAACGAGGACTTTTTTGGGTGAACCGTGACAAATCATGGCTGGGTGCACTAGGGGTTCGTGGTACAGAAACTCGTCGCCTGTACAAGATTGCCACTTACCGTCTAAAACTAAGCCTTTGCCGTAAGTACCGGTCTGAACGACATACATTTCTTGATAGGCTGTTTTCTTGTAAGCGAGCACCGCGATGACGCCGTGAACGTAAATATCCCAAGGGGTAATGTACTCGCTCATCCAAAAATCGGCACGAACTTCGCTACCTGACATCAATTACTCTCCAAATATAAACGGCTGTGTCGATGTTGTCACAAGTAGTAGTTATTAGCACAAAATGGTGCGGGTGTGTGAGTACGATCGACACATTAAAGCGAGATTTCTCAGCAATGCTATAGTGTGATTGCGTTCTGGGAGAGAGCAACGAGCTTGTTACTTGAGATTGCTTGTGGGCGATCGCGCGCCCAGCCGATCGCACTTTTCCCGTCGCCCCCGGTCGATCGCACTCACATTTAATATTTTCGCTTTGCATTGCCGACGGGTTTTGTACAAAGGTTGTCTGAATCGGGCAATTTTTCGCGCTGGGCCCGCCTTTATAAGTTTGCGATCGCCCTGCTTATTTACCAATAATCGGATGAAAACCCTGCAAATGCGAGAACTCTGAATAAAAGTAGCGATCGGTTTTAACCAGATTTGTTATTAATATGTTGACATTATGAAGGTATCTTAGATAAGATTTTTAGATCGACCAAAATAAAGGAACTGTTGAAATTTTCGGACACAATTGGCGAGGCGATTTGTTCCAAAATTGTAACTAGGTAAAGGGTGCAACTAAATTTTCTAATAAAACTGTTCTGACACTATTTAGAGTTTCAAAATAATAGCCGATGGAACCAAGAGACTGGGAAAAAAGAATCAAAGAGCTGGAAAAGGAAAATCGACTTCTGCGGGAAAAACTCGAAAATTCGGAAACCGAACGCAGCAAATTACAAGCCCTTAATCAAAAAAAAGAATCTTTGCTAAAAAAGCTCACAGAGGAATTTAGATATTCCGAAAATATTTTAAAAGCAAAAATGTCTACACTAGAAAAAGCTCTGGAAAATCAGCAAACAACGCAGCTCAAATTGATCGAAGCCGAAAAAATGTCGGCTTTGGGCATTTTGGTAGCTGGTATTGCCCACGAAATCAACAATCCCGTTAACTTCATCTACGGCAATATTACCTATGTCAATGACTACGCAGGCGAGATTTTAACATTGCTCGCCATGTACCAGGATCGCTATCCCGAAATAGATGCAGAGATTGAAGCTTTTCTGGAAAAAATTGACCTCGACTTTCTGCGCGAAGATTTGTTGAAAACTCTTTCGTCAATGAAAGTTGGCTCCGAGCGCATCCGCGAAATTGTGTTGACTTTACGCAACTTTGCGCGGGTAGATGAAGGTGAAAAGAAACCAGTTAACATTCACGAAGGAATTGACAGCACCTTGTTAATTTTGCAGCATTTAACTAAAGAAAAACCAGGTCAGTCGGCTATAAAAGTTATTAAAAGTTATGGATCTTTGCCCAAGGTAGAGTGTTATGCTGGGCAATTAAATCAGGTGTTTATGAACATCATTAATAATGCTGTGGATGCCCTGCGGGAGCGAGAGCAAAACTCTTCACTGGACGAGATAGAAGCCAACCCTATCCAGATGAGCATTACTACTTCTATTATTTCCGAAAATTTGGCAAGAATTAGTATCAAAGATAATGGTCTGGGAATGAATGAAGCTGTAAAAGCGAAAATTTTCGATCCGTTTTTTACCACCAAAACAGTTGGTCACGGGACGGGTTTGGGATTGTCAATTAGCTATCAGATTGTTGTGGACAAACACGGCGGGAGGTTGGAGTGCATCTCCGCAATTGGAGAAGGGACTGAATTGGTGATCGAGATTCCGATCGCCAATTCCCGCAGCTAAGATCGATCGATCGAGCTAAACTGAGGGATAATGAAAACTCCCTTTGACCGCGGCTCCTCCTAGTTTGATGTGCAACCCTATGTCTACTGTCACTTTTGGTTTGTCAACCCCTATAGCGGCAGAGGCCGGGGCATCCTACGGCAGCAGCGAACCGCCACAGCGCCCCACCGTGCGGGCAGAGTGGATCGAGGTATTGGTGGACTCTCCTTTCAGGGTTGCGGGGGACTCCGCTGGGGAGGAAAATAAGTTATTTACCTATCGTTTACCTGCGGAACTTACCGTGCAACCAGGGGATATTTTGAGTGTACCCTTTGGCAGTCAACAGGTAGGCGCGATCGCGATTCGGTTCATTTCTCAACTGCAGCCAGACTTAGATCCGGCGCGAGTTAAAGATGTCGAAGATGTTGTCAGTACGGGATTTTTCCCACCGACTTACTGGGAATTACTCGAACGCACTGCCACTTATTATTGCACACCATTAATTCAAGTAATTAGAGCCTCCCTGCCGCCCGGTTTGTTAAGCCGTTCCGTGCGCCGAATTCGCTTAATTAAGGACGCAATTTCTCCGAATGCCGAAACATTTCTCAATCCCGCCGCGAGTCAAATTTTACAGTTGCTGCAAGCTCAAAAAAACGGCGATTACGCTTGGAAATATCTCCAGGGGCAAGTCAAGGGAAGCTATCGGGGATTGCAAGATTTATTGAAACGCGGTTGGGTAGAAAGTTATGTAGAACCTCCCCATACTCCCAAACCACAACTCAAACCTGCAGTGACATTAATTGCTAGTGCATTTGTCACAGATTTAACCAAGCGGCAACAAGAAGTATTGGAAGTTTTGCGCCGGGGTGGCGGTGAAATGTGGCTGAACGATTTGCTGAGAATTTGCAGCGCGAGTCCTTCGGTAGTCAAAAAAATAGAAGAAAAAGGCTGTGTTGTTATCGATCAAAGGGAAGTGCTCAGGGGCGATCGCGGAATTGCTCAATTGCCGGATTCACCGAAGACTTTAACTCATTCTCAAGCTGAAGCTTTAGCGTTTATTAACTCTTTTTCGGGATTCCGTCAAGTGCTGCTGCACGGCGTTACAGGTTCCGGGAAAACCGAAGTGTATTTGCAGGCGATCGCCCCCATCTTAGCCAGCGGCAAATCCGCCCTCGTACTCGTTCCCGAAATCGGTCTCACACCACAACTTACCGATCGATTCCGAGCCCGTTTTGGCGAGCAAATTTGCGTGTACCACAGCGCTCTATCCGAGGGCGAACGTTACGATACATGGCGTCAGATGCTGACTGGAACATTGCAAATTGTCATCGGCACGCGATCGGCGATTTTTGCGCCTTTACCTCACCTCGGCTTAATTATCCTCGATGAAGAACACGACAGCAGCTTCAAACAAGACGAACGAGCCCCCTGCTACCACGCCCGCACCATTGCCAAATGGCGCGCCGAATTAGAAAATTGTCCCTTAATTTTAGGTTCCGCAACGCCAGCTTTAGAGACTTTTGTCGGGACGCGAAGAGATTATTATTCCTTACCAAATATCCATTATTTATCATTGCCCGATCGCATTTATTCGCGCCCGATGCCGCCTGTGGAAATAGTCGATATGCGCCAAGAATTGCGGCAAGGGAACCGCTCAATTTTCAGCGCTTCCCTGCAAAACGCCCTCGAACAATTGCGAGCTAGACAACAGCAAGGTATTCTATTTATTCACAGAAGAGGACACAGTACCTTTGTGTCTTGTCGGAGTTGCGGGTATGTGATGGAATGCCCGAACTGCGATGTTTCCCTGTCTTATCACCACGTCGGCGAAGCAACCGCAGAAATATTGCGCTGTCACTACTGCAACCACACGGAACGACACCCCCAAAACTGTCCGGAATGCAGTTCTCCTTACTTCAAAAACTTTGGCAGCGGTACTCAGCGAGTCGAACAGGAATTAACGAGATTATTTCCAGAATTGCGGGCAATTCGGTTTGACAGCGATACGACTAGAAATAAGGGCGATCACCGCCGATTGTTAACGCAATTTGCCAATGGGGAAGCTGACATTTTGTTGGGTACGCAAATGCTGACGAAAGGGTTAGATTTAGCTGGAGTCACATTGGTGGGAGTTGTGTCTGCTGATGGGTTGCTGAACTTATCGGATTATCGGGCCAGCGAACGAGCTTTTCAAACATTAACTCAAGTCGCGGGCCGTGCGGGCAGAGGCGACGATCCGGGGCGGGTAATTATTCAAACTTACACTCCCGAACACCGGGTAATTCAAGCAGTTAGGCGGCACGAATATGCAGATTTTGTGGAAACCGAATTAGCAGAAAGAGCAGCGCTGAATTATCCACCTTCGGGGCGGCTGGTATTGTTGCGATTGAGCAGTGTAGATGCGGCAGAAGTGGCGGTGACGGCGGTACAATTGGCGTCGGTTTGTCAGGAGTATATTGAGCGATTGTCTGTACCGGGGTGTGAGTTGTTGGGGCCTGCACCTGCGGCGATTATGCGGGTGGCAAATCGGTATCGGTGGCAGATTTTGTTGAAGTTGCCTTTGGATGAGTCGGTGGATTTGTCGGATTTGATCGGATTGCGCGATCGCACGCCGCGTTCTGTTAGTTTAACTATTGATGTCGATCCGTTGAATTTTGGTTGAGGCTTATTGGTGGGGTGGGGGCGGGTTTATATAGATTGTTAGTCAGCCTCAAATATGGTTGGTAAAACCCGCCCCTACCAGTTATCGTAGGGGCGGGTTTCACGGTTTCACCAACCATCTATGGCGGAAACCAACAATCTAATAAACCCGCCCCCGCCCAACGAACAAATGTTTTATGGGGACAAAATTATGAAATACGATCGCAACAAACACCACCGCCGCTCAATTCGCCTACCAGGATATGATTATAGGACTCCCGGCGCTTATTTTATCACTATTTGCAGTTGGCAGCGCGAATGTTTATTCGGCGAAGTTATTAATGATAAAATGCAATTGAGTCCCTATGGTAAAACTGTTTTATTCAATTGGAGTATTCTTCCCAAACGTTACCAAAACGTAGCATTAGACAATTTTATTGTGATGCCAAATCACCTTCATGGAATTATTGTTTTGAAAGGCAGCCCAGAAACAAATTATACAGAATCACATAAATTGGGGCTGATAAAATCAAAAATCCATCCTTTGTCGGAAATTGTGCGGGGTTTGAAAACATCTTCAGCACGGCGAATTAACCAAATGCGATATGTGAGTGGCGTATCGGTATGGCAGCGCGGTTATTACGAACATATCATCCGCAATGAAGAATCATTATTTGCCATTCGCGAATATATAATTAATAATCCTTTGGTGTGGGGAAAAGATGAATTGTATCCTCATAATTTAGTCAAAATTAATGAATCTAGTCCATTGGCGATCGAATGGAATGGTAAATCTTATATACAGTCGATCGTCATGTAATATTATGTCGATGGATTTGTAGGGGCGGGTTTCACCAACCCTCTATGCCTAAAAAAACAATATAATAAACCCGCCCCGCCCAACGGTAAATCCGAATCTACATTTTTTTATGCGATCGAACATCAGGTTAATCTGGGTTATTGGTTGGGTGGGGGCGGGTTTTTATAGATTGTTTGTATTCATCAAATATTGTTGGTAAAACCCGCCCCTACAGCGGATCGTAGGGGCGGGTTTTACCAACCATTTATGTTAGAAACCAACAATCTAATAAACCCGCTCCCGCTCGGGCAACTAAGGCAAATCAGTGCTCCCCATCAGATAAAGGTCGCACTCCCGGGCCACGCCGCGCCCTTCGTTAATCGCCCAAACCACCAAACTTTGTCCCCGGCGACAGTCACCAGCCGCGAAAACTCCCGGAATGCTGGTTGTATATTTTTCGTGCTCGGCTTTCACGTTGCTGCGCGCGTCCCGTTCCAATCCCAGCGCATCCAGCAAAGGCTGTTCCGGGCCGAGGAAGCCCATCGCTAGCAAGACAAGCTGTGCCGGCAACACTTTTTCCGTGCCCGGGATGTGTTTCGGAATAAACTGGCCTTTCTCGTTTTTCGTCCACTCCACCTCAACGGTGTGCACGGCTTTGACATTGCCGTTTTCGTCGCCCTCGAACTTGGTCGCCGTGGTGAGATAGCCGCGCGGGTCGTCGCCGAATTTGGCTGCTGCTTCTTCTTGGCCGTAGTCGAGGCGGTAGACTTTCGGCCATTCGGGCCAGGGATTGTTGGCCGCCCGTTCTGAGGGCGGTTTCGGCAGGATTTCTAGCTGTACCAGGCTTTTGCAGCCGTGGCGGATGGAGGTGCCCACGCAGTCGGTGCCGGTGTCGCCGCCGCCGATAATCACGATATCTTTGCCTTCGGCGGAGATGAAGTTATCGTTGGTGCTCTTGTCTAAAAGTGCTTTGGTGTTGGCTGTCAGGAAGTCCATTGCGAAATGGATGCCTTTTAATTCCCGGCCCGGGATGTCCAAGTCGCGAGGTTTGGTGGCGCCGGTACAGAGCACAACGGAGTCGTATTCTTTTAGCAGTTGTTCTGCTGGTAAGTCTTTGCCGACTTCGGTGTTGCAGACGAATGTCACGCCTTCGTCTTCGAGGACTTTGAGGCGGCGCATCACGACTTGTTCTTTGTCTAGCTTCATGTTGGGGATGCCATACATTAGCAGGCCGCCTGGTCGATCGGCTCTTTCGTATACTGTTACCCAATGACCGGCTTTGTTGAGTTGCGCGGCGGCGGACAAACCGGCAGGGCCAGAACCGATGACGGCGATTTTTTTGCCGGTGCGTTTGGCTGGCGGTTCGGCAGTAACCCAGCCTTCATCCCAGCCTTTATCGATAATTGCGGCTTCGATGTTTTTAATCGTCACCGGCGGGTTGTTGATGCCGAGCACGCAAGCGCCTTCGCAGGGTGCGGGACAGACGCGGCCGGTGAATTCGGGGAAATTGTTGGTTTTATGGAGTCTGTCTAGGGCTTCTTTCCAGAGTCCGCGATATACGAGGTCGTTCCATTCGGGGATGAGGTTGTTAATCGGGCAGCCGCTTGCCATGCCGCTGATAATTGTGCCCGTGTGGCAAAACGGAATGCCGCAATCCATGCAGCGCGCGCCTTGGGTGCGGAGTTTGTCCTCCTCCATCGGTAGGTGAAATTCGTCCCAGTTGTGGACTCTCTCGACTGGTGAGAGTTCGGAGGGCAATTCGCGCAAGAATTCGATAAAGCCTGTTGGTTTTCCCATAGTGGTGTTCTGGTTAGAATTTACTATTGTGGTAGTTTGTCAAAGCTGAAGCCTGTATGCTTATGAACTAACTATTGTCATATAAATTGTGGGCGATCGCACCTCAGATTGAGCAATTCCTACCTGAAATCTTCAATATCGCCGGGAGTCGGGGAATTGTCGGCAGACGTAAAATATAGAGCGACAGCAAAGAAACCGGGTTTTTTACGCGGATTAAAGGTTTTAAAGGTTTTGATGCAGTATTTTCGTCCATCAAACCCGGTTTCTGCGTAATTTCAGCATTGCTTATTCTGGGACGATCGCATTTACCGCTACAGCCACATCTCGAAACGCTGACGGCTTAACTCGGACGGCCCGCCAGCCTCAACTTTGAAACGCAGTCCCCATCAGGAGGGCATCGAGATCCTATACAAAAAGTTACAGACCTTGCAAAATATTATTTTCAGGATATACTACTGTAAATCTGTCAGATAAGCGGAGTTTACTTTTGGAACTCCAAAAATAGGTAAACAAACTCATGAGCATTACAATTCGGAACGTATCGAAACACTTCGGCTCCTTCCACGCAATTGACAACGTGAATTTGGAAATTAAAAGGGGATCTTTAGTCGCGCTGTTGGGGCCTTCCGGTTCCGGGAAATCGACTCTGCTGAGGATGATCGCGGGGTTAGAACCGCCGGACAGCGGTGAGATTTACCTGACGGGTGAAAATGCTACTCATCAGTCGGTGCAGGAACGCCATATCGGTTTTGTGTTTCAGCACTACGCTTTATTCAAACACATGACTATTCGGAAAAATATTGCTTTTGCGATGGAAATTCGCAAAGTTGCTAAAGGTTCTATTAGCAGGCGGGTTGATGAACTTTTGGAGTTAGTGCAGTTGACAGGTTTGGGCGATCGCTATCCTTCGCAACTTTCCGGCGGCCAGCGGCAGCGGGTTGCTTTGGCCAGAGCTCTCGCAGTTCAACCAAAAGTGCTGCTGCTAGACGAACCTTTTGGAGCATTAGATGCTAAAGTCCGCAAAGAATTGCGATCGTGGCTGCACAACCTTCACAAAGAAGTTAACATAACCACAGTTTTTGTGACTCACGACCAAGAAGAAGCTATGGAAGTAGCCGATGAAATTGTGGTGATGAACAAAGGTAGAGTCGAACAAGTTGGCACTCCTGCTGAAATTTACGACAAACCGGCGTCAGCTTTTGTGATGAGTTTTATTGGGCCTGTCAATGTACTCTCGAATGCTGCGGGTTTGTTCGCCAGCCACGCCCCAACGCCTCGCCATAATGGCGCCGCTCATTCAGAATTAGTGTTTTTGCGCCCCCACGACGTGGAAATTAAAACTAAACCGGAGTCGGGTTTTTCATTAGCAAAAGTCAGCCGCATCATTCATTTAGGCCGGGAAATACAAACCGAGTTAGTGTTAGAATCCGAGCAGGTAGTAACAGCTTACGTCAGTCGCGAGCGCTTCGATTCTCTACAGTTAACGCGAGATCAGCAAGTTTACGTCAAGCCCAAACACGCGATGACTTTTCCTGCTTATTCAATTTAAATCAGCGACTGCATCTTACTCAAAATACTATCCGGGCGCTTCTACAAAACACTGCTCCCACATCGTTACCAGGCTTGTGCCTGGTAATGCTGTCTCGTGGCTCCAAACCGGAGGCAGAGCCTCCTGAAATTCATTCCCAGGCAGAGCCTGAGAACGAGAAAAACGAGAAATCCCAGGCAGAGGCTGGAAGAACTAGAAAAAAGATAGGTGAAGAATATGACTGCTAACAAATTCAAGAATTTAGCAACTAGCACTTTACTTAGTTATCGCCGTTACCTCCAGGCAGGATTAACACTTTGTGCAGGATTTGGACTGTCTGCGATCGCCTCTTCAGTTGCGTACAATTGGGAATACAAATCCATGCAAGCCGAACTGCAAGACAGGCTAGACAAAATAGCTACAGACATTCAGAGAGATGTTAGCGGCAATTTAGAAATAATTCGTGCTGCTGGAGCATTTTACAGCGTATTTGACGGCGTTAAAAAACCAGAAATGAAGACATTTGTGGGTTCTGCCCTGTACCGCCATCCGAGCCTGAAGGCGATCGCTTGGCTGCCCAGTGTTTCTGACTCTCCGCAATTCCTGACTGATGAAATAGATTTAGGTTTAGATTTGACTGCCAACCGGCTAGCGTTAGAAAAAGCCGTCAAAAGACAAGAAATTATCGCGACTGACCGCCAAAAATTGTCTTCACAAAATCAACCAAGCGTCTTCGTCTTTATGCCAATTTTTAGTCAAATTTCTGCTGGCGACATCGGCGGCGAATGGTCACAAAAATTACCTCCTAGAAATCCAGAAAATTTGAAAGGTTTTGCTTTGGGAATTTTGCTCGTTGATGCTATTGTTAAGTCAGCTTTACAGGAAACTGAACTCAACTTTGTTAATGTGTATCTTCAAGATGCTATGGCTCCTGAAGCAGAAAGATTTCTCGCTTTTTACGAAGCAAAGACTAAAAGGATCGTCACCGACGAAAACATTAAAAACCAACTTCAAATTGGGGAAAGAGCTTACTGCCCGGATGGCAGCAGTTGCACCCGCATTCTCAATATTGAAAATCGCAGGTGGTTGCTGCAACTGCGGCTAACGCCAGAGTACATTAATCCTCTAAGATTTTGGCGTTCTTTGACTGTTTTAATTTTTGGGACAATCTTAACTTTGGCGGCGACACTTTATCTAATGAGCTTGTGGAATTATACCGCTTTAATTGAAAAAATAGCAGCAGAACGCACAGCTAAATCTCAAAGGCTTGAACAAACTTTGCAAGAGTTGCAGCAAACTCAAAGCCAACTGATTCAGCAGGAAAAAATGTCTAGTTTGGGTTTATTAGTCGCTGGTGTCGCCCACGAAGTGAACAATCCTATTAGTTTTATTTACGGCAATATCCACCACGCCAGCGCATATACTAGCGATTTGTTGGAGTTGGTAAAACTCTACCAAAAATACTATTTATACCCTCCGGCGGAAATTTTAGATTATTTAGAAAAGGCTGACTTTGAATTTCTCAGCAAAGATTTGCCGCAACTGCTGTCTTCAATGAAAATAGGAGCAGATCGCATTGTTCAAATAGTCCAATCTTTGCGGAATTTCTCTCGCTTAGATGAAAGCGAAATGAAACCTGTTAACATCCATGAAGGCATTGACAGCACTCTGCTAATTCTGCAAAGTCGCCTGAAAGCTACAGGCGATCGCCCGCCGATCGAGATTGTTAAAAACTACGGCAATTTACCTTTAGTAGAGTGCTATGCCGGACAATTAAACCAGGTGTTTATGAATATTCTGGCTAATGCGATCGACGCCCTTGAGAGTTACAACCTCGATCGCGGGTCCAAAGCAGCGAAAGCCAATCCGATCGCGATCGCCATAACCACAGAATATTCAACCCCTGACAAAATAATTGTGCGGATATCTGACAACGGCCCCGGTATGGCAGAAAATGTCAAAAAACGGCTGTTCGACCCCTTCTTTACGACGAAACCGGTCGGAAAAGGGACAGGATTGGGACTGTCCATCAGCTATAAAATTGTCGTAGAAAAGCACAAGGGTGCGCTGCGCTGCGATTCGACGCCGGGATTGGGGACGGAATTCTCGATCGAGATTCCGCTGCGGCAAGAAGTCAGACAAGCTGTACCGTTTGTTTCGCGGAAAATATCCGAGGCAGCTTAGAAAGGCTGGGGAAGGAAAATTTTTTTCTCATAAACTACTGTAATTCGGTCGAGTTACAGTATTATATGTAATAATGCCACAACCACTACTGCATAAAGCAGCTTAAATTGTCGGCAGTGCCGAGGCTGTATAACCAAAACACGGCGAGACTAAATATGTTCACTGACTTGCAAATTATTTACGAACGCGACCCGGCGGCGCGCAACTGGCTGGAAGTATTATTTTGCTATCCCGGACTGCAAGCACTTTTTTTGCACCGGACAGCAAACTGGCTTTATTCCGCTGGCCTGCCGTTTGTACCCCGCTTGATTTCGCAACTGAGCCGCTTTTTAACAGGTATTGAGATCCACCCAGGAGCAAAAATTGGTAGGGGGGTGTTTATCGACCACGGCATGGGGGTGGTAATTGGCGAAACTGCGATCGTTGGAGATTATGCTGTAATTTATCAAGGAGCGACCATTGGCGGCACGGGTAAAGAAATAGGAAAACGGCATCCGACGCTGGGAGAAAATGTAGTTGTGGGAGCGGGTGCTAAAGTTTTAGGCAATATTCAAATTGGCAATAATGCTCGGATTGGTGCGGGTTCGGTAGTGCTGCGGGATGTCCCTAGCGATTGCACTGTTGTGGGAATTCCCGGTCGCATTATCTCTCGGAAAAAGCAGGCGGAAGATGGTCAAAATTCTCAAGGTCTACCGGATTTGGAAGCTCAAGCGATTCGAGCTTTGTTCGATAGAATTAAGGATTTAGAAGAGCAGGTTGCTTTTTTGAAATCTCAACAATCTTCGCTCAAAACAACTCAATCAGAGCAAGCAGAGGTCGAAAAACATGAATTATTTCTGTCTTCTGATTTATTCATTACACAGTTTTTAGACGGTGCAGGAATCTAGTAAAGCTTTAATTTATATAGATTTTTGCCAGCCACACTATCTTGCTGTCATTGGACAAACTAACTTTTATTCTTTCACTAACTGGCTATGACTATTGCTTCTCTTTCCACTAAAACTTTTGATGAAACGAGCAGACATATATTTTCTCGCCGCTCGCACTTGCCCAACAGAAGCAATGCTCTGTGGCGAATTGAAAGTGGAGTAGTGCGAACTGTAACGTGGCTTGAAGATGGCACAATTATCACCTTGGGATTGTGGGGGCCTGGTGATACGATCGGCAAAGCGATATCAAAATGCGATCCTTTTCAAATTGAATGCCTCACTAAAGTCGAGGCAATTTTGCTATCGGGCGATCGCTGGCTAAATAGAGATATTTTGCTCAACCACATTCAGCAGGCTGAAGACTTTATGGTAATGCGAGGTTACAAAAGAGTTGATTTTATGCTCTATCAACTATTAACTTGGCTGGCTAAGAGGTTTGGTTCTGAGGTAGAGCGAGGACATCTTATCGATATGATTTTAACGCATCAGGACATTGCAGAAATCATCGGTACAAGTCGCGTAACTGTCACTCGCACCCTGGGTCATTTTGAGCAGCAAGGCTTGATCGATCGTCTGCCGCTCCACCGGATTATTCTACAACCTTCCGAGGTTTGGCACTACGAAATATAAAAGGTTATTAACTGTTAATTGTTTACTGGCGCCGATGTAGGTGATAGGAATGCGGTCGAAATATTTTTTTCGGTGACAATGCGATATTCGAGCAAATTCACAGTTTTCTAAACAAAAAATAATTTGTCTCGAATGTGCGTTAATTAAATTTTTCATCGACTCGTCAATAAGTTCAAAAGCAAAGGCGACGATCGCACTTGCTTTTTTCTTTGGGTTGATTTCTTTCTTCTCACTGCCGACAGATGCGATATCTCGCACCTGTTGACTACCCTTAAGTAGGTGAGTATGAATAAACTTAACGATGAGACAGCATATATCCACCTACCTACTTAATAGTTACTTTAAGGCGGCGGTATTGCCTTTAATATACTCGCTCCCTGCAACATTTGAGACTCTCCTGCTCTACCCGCTTCTGGGTCTTCCCAAGACGGTGCAAAGGGTGGAACCAAGAAGGAGCAAGCTTTCCACCCACCCTGTACCCCCACGCTTAGCATCAGGCAGTTTCCGCCCCTGTGCCCGTGCTGCTCGTAATACTGACAGTGCCGACAGCTTAAACCTACATTTACGTTGCTCACGGGATTTCTCCAACCGTTTTTGTAAAAATATACTAACACCTGTACACCTACCGGAATTGTGTACTATGATATAATGTACAATTTAAACTCGATCGCCAGTGGGGAATGTGGAACTATCTTCTAGAGTAGAATACGCCCTGTTAGCCCTCTTGGAACTGGCGAGCCACCACCCGAAGGATTCGCCCCTAACAGTAAACGAAATTACTGCTTCTCAAGAGATACCGGAACGCTATTTAGACCAAATTCTTGCCGTGCTGCGGCGTGCAAGTATTGTCCAGAGTCTGCGGGGCGCTAAAGGCGGTTATTTGCTAGCTAAAGAGCCTTGGCAGATTACTTTGCTAGAGGTGTTTTCGACTCTCGAAGGCGACGGCAGCGGCCCGACCCAAAAAGTTTCGGAATCTGTAACAATAGAAAAAACTGCGGTGCTAGAAATTTGGCAGGAAGCTCAACAGGCATCTTGGGCAGTTTTGGGCAAATACACATTACAAGATTTGTGCGAACAGCGGGATCTTCGCAAACAAGCACATCCCATGTACTACATTTAAATGGAGAGAAATTAAGCCATGAGAATTGCTAAGGATGTTACAGGAATAATTGGCAGAACTCCTTTAGTTCAGCTCAATAAAATTCCCCAAGCCGAAGGAGTAGTTGCTCAGATTGTGGCCAAATTGGAAGGGATGAATCCGGCTGCTTCGGTGAAAGATCGGATTGCCGCGAGCATGATTCAGGCTGCAGAAGAGGCGGGGTTAATTCAACCCGGAAAAACTATTTTAGTTGAACCGACTTCAGGCAATACCGGAATTGCTTTGGCAATGATCGCGGCGGCAAAAGGCTACCGTCTGATTTTAACTATGCCGGATACGATGAGTACGGAACGCCGATCGATGCTGAAAGCTTACGGAGCTCAGTTGGAATTAACTCCGGGACATGAAGGGATGTTAAGCGCGATCGCCCGTGCGGAAGAAATTGTAGAAGAAACCCCCGACGCTTTCATGCTGCAACAGTTTCGCAATCCCGCTAATCCAAAAATTCACCGGGAAACCACGGCCGAGGAAATTTGGGAAGATACAGAGGGTAAAGTAGATTTTTTAGTTGCTGGAGTTGGCACCGGCGGTACGATTACTGGAGTTGCTGAGGTAATTAAACAGCGGAAATCGAGTTTTAGGACGATCGCAGTTGAACCAGCCACCAGCCCCGTGCTTTCTGGAGGTAAATCTGGTGCTCACAAAATTCAAGGGATTGGTGCAGGATTCATCCCGGAAGTGTTGAAACCCGAGTTAATTGATGAGGTGATCGCAGTTAGCGACGCAGATGCGATCGCCTACAGCCGCCGACTTGCCAGAGAAGAAGGATTGTTGTCAGGAATTTCTGCAGGCGCCGCTTTGTATGCCGCAATTCAAGTCGGCAAGCGCCCGGAAAATGCTGGAAAATTGATAGTTTTTGTGCAGCCTTCTTATGGCGAACGCTACCTCAGTACAGTCTTGTTCAAAGATTTAGAATTGCCTTCAGTCCGCGAACTCGAATCATTAGTCAGCAATTATTAAATTGTAGTCGGGGCGAGCTTCATTACAGCGACATTGCTATCAGCTTAACCCGAAAGACCGCCAGGGAATTAATTCCCTGGCTCAAAGCGAAAGTCCTCTGAAGAGCACTAATGA
>NZ_JAUBQB010000164.1:0-3287 GCF_036701035.1 Microcoleus sp. Pol7_B2
GGTACTGGAATAATAATGAATCCTCCTGTATTTATTGTTTTAAGCACTGCATAGCTCTTAACTGAACCGTATTGGATCTTACCTCTGTCTCACATTTATTTGAAATGACTATAATTTCCGTATTTGTGTCTGAGTTGTCAAGCCTGCACCAATGAGAGTATTCTCAGTCTCTTTTTTTGACCAAGTTTTGAATTCCCGAATTTTTCGGCTTACGAGGGGCATCATTACTTCCAATTCATCAGTATATTCGCATAAGCTGGTTCAAGGCTTGGAACTGCTACAGCTTCATCAGAATAATCACAATTCCTGACTGTTCGGAATTTTTATGTTAGCAATGCCGTTCGTAGTGAAGTGAACGATTTTATAATTGTATAAACGACCATTTTTCTACTGCGATGCGTTGCTTTTTAGGGGTTGCTAGCGCGTTTCCTGGCTTCGGATGCTTTGATATCATAACCGGAGTTAGGATTAGTTTTGTGCAATTGCATTAACAAATCGATGTAGAATTCGTAGTAGTCCTGCACTGTGGCAAGGTATGAGCTGCGGAGTTCTGCGGTGAGTATTTTACTTCGGAGATTTTCAATTATTTTAATACAAGCTTCAATATCATTGAGAGCTTCGGTAAAATTGCCTAGCGATCGTTTGATAAAAGCCATGCTGTAGAGGGTGAGAGCTTCTTCCTCGGTTGCGCCGATTGCTCGAAAAAGAGGAAGGGACTGGTTGTAAGACTCTAGCGCTTTCTGGTTTTCTCCCAAATTTGCGTATAATAAGCCGATGTTGGTGAGCGTAAAGGCTTCCACACGGCGATCGCCTATAGCCCTGCTCAAGGGAAGGGACTGGTTGAAATACTCTAGCGCTTTTTGTTCTTCTCTCACCTCATTGTATAGACCGCCGAGGTTGTTGAGGGTTAGAGCTTCCCCACGGCGATCGCCTACAGCTCTTCTTAAGGGAAGAGACTGGTTGAAATACTCTAATGCTATGTAGTATTCTCCCAATTCTGCGTAGAATAAGCCGATGTTGTTGAGGGTAACGGCTTCCCAACGGCGATTGCCCACTGCCCGACTCAGGGGAAGGGACTGCCTGTAATACTCTCTTGCTTTTTGTTTTTCTCCCAACTTATTGTACACTAAGCCGATGTTGTTAAGGGTGATAGCTTCCGCATTGTGATCGCCCACTTTCCGACTAAGGAGAAGGGATTGGTTGAAATACTCTTTTGCTTTTTCTTTGTCTCCCCAATTTGCGTATACTAAGCCGATGTTGTTGAGAGTAGTAGCTTCCCCACGGAGATCGCCTACAGCCCTGCTCAAGGGAAGGGACTGGTTGAAATACTCTAACGCTTTCGGGTTTTCTCCTAAATCTGCATACCTTAAGCCGATATTGGTAAGGGTAATAGCTTCTTGCTTGCGATCGCCCACTCCCCGACTCAGGGGAAGAGACTGGTTGAAATACTCTAGCGCTTTCTGTTTTTCTTCCAACTTATAGTAAACCTCGCCGATATTGTTGAGGGTAATAGCTTCTTGCTTGCGATCGCCCACTACCCGAGTCAGGGGAAGAGACTGGTTGAAATATTCTAGTGCTTTCTCTTTTTCTTCTAAATCATCATAGACAACGCCAATCCTGCTGAGGGTGCTAGCTTCCCCATTCCGATCGCCTACTGCCCGATACAGTTTTAATGCTTCTTCATATTTGACAATCGCACTTCTTTTTGCTTCCGCTGTTCCTTGTTCGTAAAGTTTCTCGGCTTCTTCATATACTTTGTCGGCAGCATCACTACTGTTACTTTGTGCTATTTGTAAGCCTTTGCCAACTGATACGGCTACTGCCACTGGCTGACTTAACTGAAGCGAAAGTGCGATCGACATACCGACCAAAAACCATTGAGCGCGATCGAGCATAGCCACCCTTTTGTATTTTTGTTAATCTTAATCACTAGCCTGCTTAGTGTAAAGCAGGAAGAAGTTATGGGGAGCGAGCTTCGCCAATTTCCTCAAGTCGGTAGATCAATCGGCGCAACAAATGGCTGAAATGACTGCATTTTTCGGTTGGTCAGTAACGAGCAATTCTTCTGCTAGATTGGTTCTACGTTTTGCGCGATCGAACGGCTGCAAAGGCTCGCACAATTGCACCGCAGCCACGGTTCGCACGTCTGGCACTGTCGTCACGGCTCGGAGCGCACTTCCATTGGCAGGGTGAAGGCTAACGGCATTTTCACACCTCTGGCCCAGTTCCCTATATAAAATTGACAGAAAGGAGACGGTGCAGATGATAGAAGAAGAATTTAGAATACACGACCAAATCCAGTTAGTTTTGGCAGGAATCATTGGCAAGAATACTTATTTTCCACTCCAATTCGTTTCCGACATGAAAGTCGAACAAACAGAAAGTTACGTTCTCATTAATTCTGGCTACAAGACCGATACTTTTAATCTCGTTATTAGTAAAAAAATCGATAGCGAAGACGGAAAGCGTACTATTGCCAAGGTGTGCGAAGAGTTTAATTCAGCTCGTTTACCAGCAGCTTGGTGGACTTGTGAAGAATTTCGGGATGCTTATGTCTTTTCAACCTTAGAAGAGTATGGATTTATCGAAGATGAAGTGGATATGGGTATGGTTGCAAATCTTGATGATTTACCACAAGACGTTCAGTATCCTCTTAATCTCAAGTTCCGCATGGCAACATCTTTCAAAGAAATCAATGAGTTTGGAAAGATTATCGCTTCTCTTTTTGAGCCATCAGATGACTTCGTTATGCCATTTTATCGGCGGGTGGGCGAGTTGGATAATTTGGAGAATCGTCCTTTGAGATTGTTTCTGGGGTATGTCGATAATAAGCCTGTTTGTACGAGTTCAATCTTTTTCCTTGGTCAGACAGCAAGCCTCTTTGATATCAGTACGCTGCAAGAATTTAGAAATCGGGGTTACGGCTCGGCAATCACACATTATACGCTCAGTTATGCCAAAAAACTCGGAGCGCTTTTTGCCACCCTTCAGGCAGCGCCGGATGGTGTAAATATTTACAAGCGAATGGGCTTTAAGGAAACTTGTACTTTCCGAATCCACTCAAACAAAAGGAGGATTTTAGGATATTAAAGAAGTAGCCCCCAACATCTTTTTGTACGAGGCAGACAAAAGTCTCAGGTATCGTGCAAGGCTTGTCCACGCTAGGGAATGGCGTAGCACTTGCAGTACGGTCAATTTGCCAAGAAAGAACTTATACCAATTTAATATAAAGCTGCATAGAATAGGGCTTCAAGAATAAACTTGTAAGATGACAACGAACTAATTTG
>NZ_JAUBQB010000058.1:0-44773 GCF_036701035.1 Microcoleus sp. Pol7_B2
CTACTTTTTGTCGATAGTCTAGACTGTAAGCCATTTTTTTCTAATTAACTATTTTTATCGATTTTATCATGATCTTATCTCTGTCTCATATTTATTTGAAATGACTATACATCGCCTTTCAGCGAACACCATGATTATTGCGATCGCACTTCTTCTCCTCCCTTGTTCGCAGAATTCTGTGAATTATTATAATTAGAGCGACCGAGTTGTTGAAATCCTATTTAACTCAATCCAAGAACATCCTAATATTTAGCATAGATTGGAATGAGGACAGAAATTATCGCTACAAACTTGATGATTTTGAGGACATAAGCCCTGACTTATTAATAGGCGAGCGCCAATCATTAGACTTTTTGCAAAAATAGATAATATCTGCGTTCATTTGCCTTTATCTGCGGTTAAAAACAGAAAATCCAGAATTCTTGCAAAAAGTCTAACCACTAATCTTACTTAGTCTTGTCCAAAGTCCGCGATTCCAACCAAATAGGAATTGCAATCCAAGCAACTGCTAACAGCAAAGCAAATACCGCAAATTGAGCGGCCCAACCTACCAACTTCTCTAAAGACACAACTTGTCCCAAGAAGTAGGATAAACTCACCATTACAGATGCCCAGCTTGCAGCACCCAGAACATTGAACAGTGAAAATTTCCAAAAAGGCATTTCTGCAATACCTGCTAGGGGGCTAGCAAAAATTCGCAGCAGTGCGATGAAACGACCCAAAAATACGGCTTTAGCTGCATTTTTGCTAAACTGTTCTTTTAAGTCAAACAGTTGTTCTTCTCGAAAGCGGAAAAATTGTCCCAGCTTCAGCAGCAGTGGCCAGCCACCATACCTGCCGATCGCATAACCAAAATTTCCCCCCAATGTAGCACCGGCGATCGCACTGCCGAGAACAAACCAGTAATTCAGTTCCCCGCTGCCAGCTAAAAACCCGCCAGCAATCGTAATAGTCTCGCCTGGAAGAGGAACTCCCAGATTTTCCAGCAAAATTCCCAGAAACACTGCCCAGTAGCCGTAATCACGCGCAAACTGCTGAATAGTCTCTAACGATAAAAACTCAAAAGACATTCGATACTGCCTTCGTAAACTTTTGCAAAGCTCAATACATTTATATATTGGCTCGATTCAGCCAATAGTGCAATCTTTCGCTGTGATGAAGAACACACTGTTGTCGCGATCGCTGGCCCAACTAAAAATTAAGCTTTCAGGCATACTAGATGAATAGAGAATTGTTGCGGTTGCCTTCCGCGCGATCGCTACCTAGTTTCCTACTAAATTTATCACAACGGCTCTCCCCACCGATTCCCTAGCTCGATCGCCCCTCCTAAAACATACGCTGAAATTCCCTGAGTCTCTCAACAGAGTCAGCAACTAAACTAACTTATTCATACTTTACGATCGTAGGATAACTGCTATGGAATTTCCCAACTTCAACCAACCCATCGTCCTTCAACCTCACAACTGCCTCGACTCCCAAGCCGGCAACCTCCTTCAGCAACAGCTAGCCGAGATTGTGCCCGATCGCCACAAACTCTGGGTAATAGACATGGCCGCCGTAGATTTCATCGACAGTTCCGGGATTTGCGCCTTAGTCGGCGGACTCAACGCCGCCCGCCACCGGGGATGCCGCCTCGTCATCTGCAACCTCTCAGCCACAGTCAAGCTAATTTTTGAAATTACTCAACTCGATCAACTCTTTGAAATCTTCGACAGTTTCGAGCAAGTTATCTCCACTGAAACTCCCGCTTTAGTTGCTTGATTAAAATGAGATCCCTAGTTTAGATCTCAAGTTTGCAAGAGACTTCAAGCAACCGCCGAGCTAATTTCTATATCATAAATAGGTTGATTTGTCAAGCAATACCAATGACAAACAAATAAATCCGGCACTTGAACGCCGACAGAAGCGATCGCAGGTGCAGCCGGAAAAGGCCAAAGTCGATCGAAACAAATCCTTTCCCCTACGAAGCCGAACTGTATCAAATAAGTCGCTGGGGGCGCATTTAAAAGATTCAGCAAGCGGTAAGCCAACTCATACAACTGCTGTCGCCAAACATCCGACAAATGCACCGGTTGAGAGTAACTCAACTCGCCAGACTGCTTGTCAGGTTCGCCACCAATCACCTCCGCATACAGTGGCCCCTTTGCAGTCAACACCACAGGCAGCCAAAAATTGCCCTCGCCGACGGGAAAAAGTAACTCCTGGGACACTCGATCGCGCGCCGCCGAAACATTGCCACAAAATCGAAACACATCTTGAGCCGGAAAAAGCAGATTTTCTGGCACATCCAGCGTCAAAGGACAAAAGATCGCCCCACCCGGAGCGATGGCGCCAGAATTGAGTTCAGAAACCCCACAGATATTGACTTCAGTTAAAGGATGAGATTGAGCGATCGCCGCCTTGAGACTGGTGGCCGGGCCTTTCTCACCACCCGCGACAATCAAAACCTTAGACATTGCCAAAGCTCGGCATTTGAATTCCTCGATCGTCCTCAGCATCGACGCTCGGCAGATCCAGGCCCTTAGCCTTGCGGCTCCGCACAGCTAGACGGTAAGTTACGCTTTGCAACTCTGTGTGCAACTGGCGATTTTCCTTTTGCAATTGCTCCAACTTTTCCTTAATCGGCTCGATACGCTCGGCAAACTTCTGGCGGTAAACCCCCGGCAATTCCTGAACCACCTGTTCCAGCATCCGAGAGCGATCCGTCAATTCTTGCACCGACTGTCGCAGTTGGTAAACCTCAGCATCCCGCTCCGCGATTTGTTCCTGATAAAAACCCACCTGTTCTTCAACAGCTTGGAGTTGTTCCCGCATTGCCTGCATTTGAGCTTGGTGGCGATCGGAAACTTCCGGCGCCGGCACAAAACTAGAATTGCCCTTCACCAGCCGGAAAAGTTCTTGAGACAACTGTTGCACCAATTGGTCGCGCATTTGCAGCTCTTCGGTGAGACGAGATACCTCTGATTGCAATTCTTTTGAGCTTACAAGTTTAGTTTGATTCACGATGACTCTCAGCTTTTGTTATATAATGTGTTTCTCTTTAAAAATATCTTCCCCTTACCGCAGAGGCAAGAGGCACTTCAAAAGTTTTGAACCCATTAGGCTAAATCGAGCCAGGGGCCCGATGTCAAGGGTAAAGCTCAGTTTAACTCACATCAGGCATCCACGTCATCACCTGAGTTTCTTGGCATAGACAGAGTTAAAATCCTAGGTTTTTTGTCAATAAACCAGGTTTCTTAGCTTTTTCCGAGAATAGTGCCAGATATTATGTGTAACCAATCACAGCCGAAAGCACTTTGCCAGCTTCGTCCACGGTGCTGCCAAAACAGATAATGCCGTCCTCGTGACCGGCCATCGCCAGAATTTGACGCTCTGCCAAATTCTCCTCCTCAAAAAGTCTAAACATTTCTAAGGCCATCTGGGGAGTGCCGTAAGGTATTTCTTTTCTAGTAGTAGGAATCTTAAACAGCAGTTGCTGCCATAGTTTAGGATTGTGAACATGAATTATCGCGCCCACATCCTGTCTATGAAGGTACAGGGCCCCGTGAGTCAGGGACTCCGACGAAGCTTGTACGGGGCCCCGGCACCCGAGGAAATTTTGTTCTAAGTTAAATTCAGTAACAGTACAGTAGAATTCTGGTCCTAGAGTCCTCAAGTGTGCAGTCTGGGTTCCCGAAATCACGAATTGGCAAGAATTGCCGAGTCTGACGCTGACGTTGCCAAACCCTATGCCATTTTCGTAGACGCCAATTAATCCCCAAGAGTGCAGCCGATCGCGCCAGTCCATCAAATCTGCTATGTTCCGGGCAGCTACAGGGTCTGCTTCTTCCCAGTCACAGCGGTACTTAACGACTCCTTCATCCATCCATTTTTTGTCCGATCAGACACGACTCTGACACGACAGACATTGCCGAAGCTGAGACTTAATCGAAGTTGTCAAGAAGTTGTCAAACAGCTTTTTTTGCCTGCTGCCTTATGTCTCGGTGCATAAGTGCCTTAACTAATCTACATTCCAGTGTCGCCGTAATTAGCGATCGACATTAGCAAAAAGTAAGCTACGAAAGAAGAACCAATTATTCCAAAAATCATGGTTTAGCCTCTAGGTGATTACAAAAGTTCAATATGAAAATGTACGCCTTCAGTTGGGGAGTTTGATTCCAGGCTTTTTCCCTTTCGAGTTTCTGAGGTGAAACTACATAACCTCCCTGAATCGCTTATCTCTCTATACTACAGCATTTCTACTGAGTTTAACTCTACCTTAATAAATATTTAAGGATAAAGTACCCCTTAATTAGGTAACGCCGGTAAAAAGCAACCGTACATTTACTTATTTTTTACGATTATATCTATATTTAAGCAAGAATCAAGGGGAACACAAAAAATATTTTTTAGCCAGTCTGGGAGGAACTGGCGCAATCTTCGGGTGTTCTACGTTAGTCAACACCTATGTTGATCGAGCAATTTTTAGCTCCGGGGCATCCTACAAGCTAAGAAACCGGGTTGAGCGTAATATCATGTCGGGTAAAATCACCGCCACGCCAGCTCGCGTCGGCGGGTTGACCCAAATCTGTAGTAGTAGTATAAGTTATAGATCCCGTAAACCCGCGCCTACCTAAAGGGGGATAGTCGATCGACCGAACCTGATATAAGTCCTATTAAGAAAAAAACAAGCCGATCGAGGAGTGATACCTCGATCGGCTAAAGTCTTCTGTGGAGTGCGATCGCTCGTAGCCCTTTAAATGTGGAAGTGATACAAGATACTGCCGTCGTCTTTAATTTCGCAATTGGCATTAAAGACTTCAGCTTGTTGGTTCAAAAAACGCTGAGCGACATCCGGCGACAGCCGCGTTTCCATTGCAAACCGCACCAGAGTTATTTCGCCGCGGCCTTCTTTGATCAGTCGGTACAAAGCACTTTGGAGCCTTTCACTCTCTTCTCGCTGAAAAGCTGCTTTGTACCTCCAATCCGCCACCGAAGGAATCAAACCGCGACTGACCAAAATCGCCAACAGCAACCCAATTCCCAAAATCAGAGGCACTGTCGGATCGCTCGTGGGCGTCGCCACAATTTGCGGCACTGTAGCGGCGGCCAAACTGCTAACCATTTCTTTTTCCGAAGCTTGCGTATCCGCCATTGCAAGCTGAGTTTTGTTGTAAAAGTCTTGCTGAAGCTTCATTTGCTGCAACAGCCGAGCGCGTTCTCTTTCGTATTGGTCGAGTTTTTGCTGAGCTTGTTTCAGGTCTTGAGTGACTTGTGCCAAACGTTGGTTGAGCGACTGATTGACTGATTGCCAACGATATCTGTTAATCAGGCGGCTTTTTTCCACCATGCCCTTCATCAACATATCCACCGTTTGGATTGCTTGCTCCTGATCGAGCGAGCGATACCCAACAACAATCTCTAGGGGTTGTTCCGGCTTAGAAATCTTGACACTAGCATTTTGTCGAACTTGCTGGGGCGACAGCTTAACTGCATCTGCCACTGCTTTGACAACATTATCTGCCAGCAGAACCTCTGGGGTGAGTTGCTCTCCCTGCTTGAGAATTGTCGTGCCCGTACTCGAAAATTTGACTGGCGGATTATTAGAAGTGAGAGTGCCTTGAGCCATGAATCCGGGGGGCGGGGCGAGGCGGTAGGCCAGGGCGCCTGAAATGCCCATAATTACAGCAAAACTGCCTAAGGCAATCCATCTGTATTGATGTGCTGAAGATCTAAAACGTAAATTTCCCATTTTGATAGTCAAGTCATAACATTCACTTGCCGCAGCTCCTGCCAAACCCAAGAACCATCGTTTCTTTCTGGTTAGTCAAATTGACTGCTGAAAATTTTCTCAGTTTCTATCTAAAAGCTATTAGCTTTTGAGAGTTGTCAATATTCACGATCCGAAAAAACCGATTGCGCTTTTATTTGATCCGAGCTATAACTTCAGTTTTTGTCCTTAATAATTAATCTGTAACAAGGCTTCTGGAAGTCTACTGGCATCAGACTAGCACTCAGGCGTGCGATCGCCTCGCCTCCCCGTGTTTGTTGACATTCAAAACAGTCTCCTTTTCACCCTTGGCAATTCTCCAATTATCTTACGTCTTGGCGTCTTGCGGACGCGGTTGAAGAATAAAAAAAACCTTAAATACTCGACCTAAAAACTTAACAAGCAAGAATTATACCATGCAGTTAAGAGTTTGCTGCGTATTAAAAAAAATTGTGGAGCTGGTCTCGCTCCCAGATCCACATATTCACATAACAATTATGGTTCGATCAGTTGATGGTTCGATCGAGCCTCAGAGGCGAATGTTCAGAAGCCGATCGGCAAAATAAGACCCTCGCGGGCCATGACAGCCTTCGGAAAAGCAATTTGCACGTCTTCGGCGATGCGATCGAGAAAATCGTCAGTATGAGCCGGATCGTGGTGAAAAATCACCACTCGTTTCACCCGCGCCTCCTTAGCCATTCTCACCGCTTCCTGCCAAGTCGAGTGTCCCCAACCCACCTTCGGAGACTTGGGGTTGTGATATTCCTCGTCTGTGTACATCGCATCGTAAATCAGCACGTCAGCGTCGAGGGCTAAATTGTAGACATTCTCATCTAGCCGATCGGGAAAATGTTCAGTATCCGAACAGTAAACAACAGATCGGCCCTGCCAAGTCACCCGGTAGCCCATAGCAGTATTGGGGTGATTCAGAGAACCCGTCCTAATCTCAATATCGTCCAGCATCATCGTCTGGTTGTGATGGAGTTCGTAGAAATTCAAATCTGCCTGCAAACCCATCAGCGGCACCGGCGAATTCGAGTGCAGCACCCGTTCGACAAAGTGCCTTTTCATGCAATCTCCATCCGGCGGAGTCGCCCCGTAAATATCAAAGCTATTGCCGCGGATGAAAGCTGGGGCGAACAGCGGGAAACCTTGAATGTGATCCCAGTGATAGTGAGTAAAAAACATATAAGCTTGCACGGGCATTTCTTGCAGCAACTGGTCTCCCAGCATCCGCAAGCCTGTTCCGCCGTCAAAAATCAAGCGTTTGCCAGCGACTCGCATTTCCAAACAAGAAGTATTGCCGCCGTAGCGAACAGTTTCCTGTCCGGGTGTCGGAACACTGCCCCGTACGCCCCAAAACTGTACTACAAAATCATCTATACCTTTTATTGATTCGGAGGGTTGAGGGCAATCAAGGGGAGTTGCCGCTACAGAGGACAAGCTGATTTCCATTTTAAAATTCAGGCTTTAAGGTTCCACATTGTCCGTGATGGCGCAGAAGATGGTCGCACAACACTAAAGCTACCATCGCTTCCACCATTGGCACAGCTCTTGGCAAAACGCAAGGGTCGTGCCGTCCCTTGGCAGCCAGCAGCGTTTCTTCGCCTTCTCGGGTAACGGTGCGCTGCTGCTGGCGAATTGTTGCAGTTGGCTTGAATGCCGCCCGCAAAATGATATTTTCGCCGTTAGCAATGCCACCCTGAATTCCGCCAGAGCGATTCGTCACTGTACGAATTACACCCTTATCATCAGTATAGTATTCATCATTATGTTCGCTGCCCTTGAGCAGAGTCCCGGCAAACCCGGAACCAATTTCAAAGCCTTTGCTGGCGGGCAAGGACATGATGGCTTTTGCCAAGTCGGCTTCGAGTTTGTCGAATACGGGCATTCCCAGTCCTTTGGGTACATTGCGGGCGACGCATTCGACTACACCGCCGATCGAATCTCCGCTGTCGCGAACTTTTTCGATCAGTTCAATCATTCTTTCGGCACATTCGGCATCTGGACAGCGGACGATGTTACTTTCTACTTGTTCTAAGGTAACAGTGTCCGGATCGGCGACACATTCTAAGTCTTTGATGCGTTTGACGTAGCCGACTATTTCGACTCCTGCTGCTTGTTTGAGAATTTTTTTAGCGATCGCCCCTGCTGCTACTCTACCAATTGTCTCTCTCGCGGATGATCGACCTCCGCCTTGCCAGTTACGAATTCCGTACTTAGCATCGTAGGTAGCGTCAGCGTGAGAAGGGCGGTAAGTTGTCGCCATTTCGCCGTAATCTTGGGGGCGAGTGTCTTGATTGCGGACTAAAATTGCGATCGGCGTTCCCAAAGTTTTGCCTTCAAACACCCCTGACAGAATTTCGCAGGTATCTGCTTCTTTGCGAGGTGTGGTAATTTTGCTTTGGCCGGGGCGGCGGCGATCGAGTTCGGCTTGAATTTCCGATGCGTTGATCGACACCAGGGGCGGGCAACCGTCAATTACTACTCCCACACCCCCGCCGTGAGATTCCCCAAATGTCGAGATCCGAAATAAATGCCCAAAGGTATTGCCCATGATGCTTTGCCCTGAAACTTAATAATTTTTAGCTTAAATGGAATAGAGATTTACTGTATTTCTGAAAAATATAGCATTGACGAGTAGGCGACACGCGATCGCCCCACAGAATCACTCCCTTCCCACCCCTAGAAGAATATCTACCAGGGAGAGAGGGAGAGACAGAGAATAGGAGATATCTGGAAACACACTTAAATTCATCCGTGTATCCGTGTCCGAATCCGTGTTGTGTCTTCCTTCTTCTTTAGTCTTCGTGTTCTTCAAAAGGATCTCTCAATTCCTTAGAGGGGGGACCGAAAGCGGTGTAGATCGAGAATCCGGTGATTGCCACCAGACACACGCCCAGTGAAATGCCTAGAACTGCTGCAGGTTCCATATTTTTGATCGATTATGAGTGCTCCACTCTATAATATTACAAAAAATAACAATCCGTCTGAAACTCTAGTGATTTTAGGCGCTGTACGGTATGGCATCCAACCCCCACTCCCCATTTTCCGAGTCCCCCTGCAGCATTTCTGAGAAATTGCGATCGCAATTAGCGGTGAAAATATGTCAAACTTCTCTGTAGAGATTCATTGCAGGTGACTTATGGCACAACGAACTTGGTTAGGAGATATACTCAAACCCCTTAACTCAGAGTACGGCAAGGTGGCTCCTGGTTGGGGCACCACGCTGTTGATGAGCGTTTTCATTGGACTGTTTTTCGTGTTCTTGTTGATTATTTTGCAAATCTACAACTCTTCTCTGATTCTGGAGAGTGTGGATATGGATTGGTCGAGCCTAGGCCGCTAAAAATTGATCGCAAAACAGTAAGGCTAAAAGTAAAAGCTGAGGGTTGAGGAGAAAGGGCAAAAGCTAAGTTTTCCCGTTTTTCCTTACCCTTTCCGATTACTTTTGCCATAAATAAACAAAAAGTAACTAAACAAATTGCAGGAGAGAAAAAATGAATATTTTTGGCATTGGTTTGCCCGAAATGGCCGTTATTTTTACGATCGCCCTCTTGGTATTTGGTCCGAAAAAATTACCCGAAATCGGCCGGAGTATGGGGAAGGCAATTCGGGGCTTTCAAGACGCTTCGCGGGATTTTGAGTCGGAGTTCACGCGGGAAGCTAAGCAGTTAGAAGAAGCAGTAGCAACTAGCAGCAAACCGGAAACTGAAAAACTCGCGGCGGCTACTCCCAAGGAAGATAGCACAGACAGTTAAATGAACAACACTCAGAAGTCGGAAACACCAGCGGAGTTAGTGATTCCCCAGCTAATAGTTGGGTTGGGAAATCCCGAACCTAAATACGATCGCACCCGACACAACATAGGCTTTAATGCTGTCGATGCCTTGGCTAAATCTTGGCAGATTTCCCTGTCGGAAAATCGCAAATTTCAAGGCATATTTGGCGAGGGAAACAGGCCGCGGGGACAGAAAATCCGTTTGCTGAAACCGCTTACTTACATGAATCTGTCGGGTCAAGCGATTCGGGCGGCGACGGATTGGTACAAAATACCTGCGGAGGCGGTATTAATAGTATACGATGATATGGATTTGCCGATCGGGAAATTGAGAATGCGGCTGGCAGGTTCTGCAGGCGGACACAACGGCATGAAATCAACAATTTCTCATTTGGGCACAGACAAATTTCCCCGGTTGCGGATTGGCATCGGCAAACCTCAAAACGATGCTGCTAAAAATGAGAAAGATACGATTTCCTTCGTGTTAGGAAAGTTTTCCTCAGAGGAAAGTCAGTTAGTAGAAAAAGTGCTTAAACTGGTTGTAGAAGCTGTGGAACTAAGTCTCCACCAAGGAGTAGAAAAAGCCATGAGCCTTTACAATAGTCGCACAATTGCAGAAACAAACGCGGAAACAAAAAGGTGAGTTCGAGACGTTTGCCTGAAACAACTGCATATGTCCGAGTTACTGGTCAATCTTGGCAAAAAGGCACGATTGAGGGTGAAGTGACTGCCGGCAATTTTGAGTGGCAGTTTCAGTGGCGTTTCACGTCAGAAAAAACACTGATACTTGAGCCTTCTCAGGGTAGGGCATTGATTCAGGAACCGCTGCACCGTTTCCTGGAAAAATGGGATTATCAATTAGAACCAGGTGGCGATTATTCGTTTACGGTTCGGGCTCAGTTTTAATATTCATATTTATTTGGGAATAACTCTTGACCCTTTATGCTAAATCTAGCATAATGGAAGTGTAGTCGTAAACAACACAATCAATGCCATGAGAAAAAAAATCTTGAGAAAATATTCTAAACATGAGACAAATATCACCCAAAGATATTCTATGGATCGGAAGTTCTCTGAACGATCTTAAAGAATTTCCTGAAGATGTACGTGGCATAATGGGCTATGCTCTGTATCTAGCACAAACAGGAGGAAAACACCAATCTGCTAAACCTCTCAAAGGGTTTGGAGGTGCAAAAGTTTTAGAAATTACCGATGACTATGATGGGGATACCTATCGAGCTGTTTACACGGTAAAGTTTGCAGATACAGTGTATGTTTTGCACGCTTTCCAGAAAAAGTTTAAAAAAGGAATTGCTACACCGCAACAAGATATTAAGTTAATCCAAGAAAGGCTAAAACTAGCTCAAGAACATTACGAAGAGTTCAATAGTAAGTAAGAATGGAATTAGTAGTGATAAGATGTGCTTAGATTTATAAAGAAGCTGGAAATAGACTGCTTCTTATCACTACTTTTTCAGGAATAACTAAGACCAGGTAAAAAAGGGCGAAATCATGAGTAAGGAGAGCGATATTCAAGTTAGTAGTGGCAATATATTTGCTGATTTGGGTCTGCCTAATTCTGATGAAATGCTGATGAAGGCGGAACTGGTACGCCAGATAACTGAGATCCTTAGTCAAAGGGAACTGAATCAAGTTCAAGCCGCAGAAGTATTAGGAATTGACCAGCCAAAGGTGTCAGCGTTGATGAGAGGAAAGCTGACTGGTTTTTCAACAGAAAGGTTGTTTCGATTTTTAAATGCGTTAGGGTGCGATGTGCAAATTGTGGTGAAGCAAAAGGTCGAATCGCCCGTGACCGCAGGAATTAGTGTTGTTAGCATCTGATATCTGAATAGTCACTTTTTTGTATAATTCACCTTCTTTGCATTCACTTTTATAAATGGGCGGTTTGTCAACAAATCAGGTGGCGTCGCTTCTCGGTAAGCGCCGCAATAATACATTGTCAAAACAGCGTTGTAAGCCCAGCGATCAGAAGGTACATTGGTAAAAGGAGTGGGCAGGCTTTCAACCTGATTCTGCACGCAAGCAGGGAGAATTTGTTCTGGCGTTGCCTGCCGCTGAGTTTTAAAGTCTTAGTAATGGGAAGGGAAAAAGCGCTGGGGAAGGCAAACTTTCTCTAGTAGTATCTCCCGATTCCAGTGATTCTTTAATTAAAGCAGGTGGCGTCGCTTCTCGGTAAGCCCCGCAATAATACATTGTCAAAACAGCTTTGTAAGCCCAGTGATTGGAAGGTACATCGGTAAAAGGATTTGGCAGAGTTTCAACCTGATTCTGCACGCAAGCATTGAGAATTTGTTCTGGCGCTGTCTGCACTTGAACTAAAGAATTATTTGGCTTGGGTTGTGTGGTATTTTCTGCTTTTGCAGGATCAAAAATACCTGTAGAAATTAATAGTGTAGCAGTGGCAAAGATGGTGAGTTTCATACATTTATAATTTTCTGAATAAGTTGATTGGTAGTGAGGAGTTTAGTCCTCAAAATAGGGGAAAATAAGGACTCTTCATCCTTACTCGAAACCTTTGGAATGTTCAGACATTTTTCGCATTCCCAAGGCCAAGACACTCAAAAACAACAGCCCCACTGCCCCAGCTAGCGGATTGCCGTTAATTCCTGTCACCCACTCGGGAACAGATGCCGAATATCGCACTAACTGCCCGATGTTAATGATGTAATATCCCCAGACTAAACCTGCATGAAGCCCGATCGACAAACCGAGGCGATTTTGGCGCGATCTTTTTCCCCAAACCAGAATCAAACCCAGCAACAACAACCCCGGAAACTGTGGCCAAGCCCGTAGCATTGCGGCAACAGGTTTGATAAAATGAGATAGGGCAAACACCAGGCTATTCGCCCACAGAGATATTTTATAATTGTAATCCCGCTGCAACTCTTCCAGCAACCAACCCCGGAATACCAACTCCTCCGCAAAACCGACTCCAAGGGCGCTTAACAGCCCTTCTGCGATGATTCTAGGCAAATTATCTGAATTTTGCCACGCGACTAAGCCGAACAGCCCTTGCACCGCAAATAAGCTGAAAGTGAGCAAAAGCCCGATCGCCAATCCGATTAAAAGCTCAAAACCGTTTTTTCGCGTATTGATTAAACCATAACTCTTGAGTAATTGGGTTTGTCCGTAAACCTGTTTTCCCCACCGCGGCACTAGGAACAGAAACTCAGCAAACAGCAATCCCATTGTGAAAATAGTTGCGAGGTTACTATCTTTAACTAACAAGTAAATTGGTGCTGCTAACGGCAACCAGATTGAGAGCAAAATTAACAGAAAAATTGCGATGCGTAAAAGAAATGGATACGTGGCTATTTTGCTCCGGGTAGTCATTGCTTACAAGTTACTTGCTGAGAGATTTTAATTTTTAGTAAAAATAAACATAACACGGGCCGGGCGCATCAGTGAAACGGTCAAGTTGCTGTGGCTATAGCTCCTTGCCTTACCGACAGCATCGAGGATACGAAGCCCCTAGTGCACTACTTTTGGTGTAGCACAAATAAGCGTCACTAGAAAAAGTGACTGTAAACTCGCCAACACTGCCACTTATATATGGAGTATCAGAATATGGAAGGATAAATCAAAATGTCACAGCAAGATCCTACAAGTATCGATTTAACCAGTAGTGACTTTTCTTTTGGAGAAATCTCAGTCGATGACATCGCTGCGATCGCAGCAATAGAGGCTGGAATTAGCGATCCAACGCATCCAATCCAAAGCGAAACCGCACCAATACCTAGCATCCCACCGCTACCGATCGCACCTATCCCATTTCCGACGCCAATTCCCATCCCCAAACGGCCGGTCAGTGGGCGCTACCGCGGTACATTAGGCAGCTTTCAACTCGAACTGCGGGTTGACGTTGACCGCACTCGACCGATGAAGCGGTTAAGCGGCGACTTTTTCCAAATTAGCGGTGGTACGACCACCTATTTTGGCTCCTTTATCGTCGATGCGCCGACGATAACGGTAACTGCTTCTCAAGTCGTCATCAAGGGTCTCGGAAGCTTTAGCTTTGCCGCCGGAGCTCCGGTGGTGCAGGTAACAATTGCACGAAAGGTCATCTTCCAGCCGCAGGCGCCAGCAACGGTGCAATTTTTCACAAATGGCGGAGCAGCCGGAGCAACTTACACTTGTGTCTTCGAGTCTATCTATTTCCGAAGTCTGCGGCTCGAAACAGACCGGGTTTCCGATGTTGTCACTCCTATATTCAGCAGCTACAACACGGGTTCGCTGCCGTCAGGGGGGCCAGCGCGCAACCTCAGCGTTGTCAGTTCCTATGCAGAAGCTGGGATCGAGATGATCCCAACAGCAGGGAACAACGTTATCAATATCGATGAAGCTGGTGCTGGTGCTAAATGGAGCAACGCGGAACTGCACGCTTCGATGCAAAAACACTTCACCTTGTGGCAAGATTTGCCGCAGTGGGCTGTTTGGCAAGTCGTTGCTCAACTGCACGAGATAGGCCCTAATCTGTACGGCATCATGTTTGACCAGCAAGGGAAGCAGCGGCAAGGTTGCGCCGTATTTCATCAAGGTATTGGCGGGGAAACTGCCGAAAAATTGCGATTGCAGCTCTATACCTACGTTCACGAGCTGGGACATAGTTTTAACTTACTTCACTCGTGGCAAAAGTCCTTGGCGACGCCCCCTGGTACGAATCGCCCCCTGGCGCTGTCTTGGATGAACTATCCCTTTAATTACCCAGCACCGGGTGGCCAGGCTACGTACTGGAGCCAGTTTGCGTTTCAGTTCGACAATGAGGAGGTAATCCATCTCCGCCATGCGTTCCGCAACAATATTATCGTGGGTGGAAACAACTTTACTGTCGGCTCTGGTCTGGGGCAGGAAGTGATGGCCGATCCCATTCGCGATGAGTCGGGACTGACTTTCAGGATCTCTACCAACCAAAAGAGCTTCGCGCTGGGTGAGCCTGTGGTACTGCAATTAATGCTGGGAACGACGACTGCGGGCGGGCGCCGGGTGCATACTTGGTTGCATCCGAATTACGGCTTGGTCAAAATCGTGATTCGCAAGCCTAGTGGCGCGGTTGTTGTTTATGAACCGCTAATCGATCATTTAGTTGGTCAGCAAGAAAGTACGATCGCCGGCGATGATGTGATTCCTGAAAGCGCGTATATCGGCTATGGCAAAGATGGACTCTATTTCGATCTACCCGGAAATTACCAGGTACGAGCGGTCTATGGGGCTATGGACGGTTCGCAGGTATTCTCCGATATCCTGACTATTCGAGTTCGCTATCCTGTGACGCCAATTGAGGAAGAACTGGCCTCTCTGTTTATGGGTGACGAACAGGGTACTTTGCTCTATTTGCTGGGTTCGGATGATGAGTCTTTGCAAAGCGGTAACGATGCTTTTGAGGAAGTTCTGGCGAAGTATCCGAAACAGCCGATGGCAAACTATGTTCGGATGGTGCAGGGTATCAACGCTAGCCGTGAGTTTAAAACGATCACGGACGATCGTGAAACCCGGGTGATTGTACGCCCACCGAAGTTGAATGAAAGCGCGAAGTTGCTGACAGCAGTTGCAGATTCCAATATTCTCGACCCTGTTTCGGCACAGATGTCCCTTTCCTGTTTAGCCGAGGTTCAGGCTAAAATCGGAGATGAGGATGCGGTCAACAAAACTTTGAGCCAAATCTCAGCAATGGAAGTCAAGACAATGCGATATGCAGACAAAAAGTAAGCCTTAAATTGCTGCATTACTCTCAAGATTGCTTTACCATTTCTAGTAGACGCACAAACTCTATTTGTAGGGTGGGCAGTGCCCACCTTACCACTACAAATAGTGTTCTCAACTCATCGCCTAAGTCTTGAATTTGTACAAAACACTACCGACAAAAACCTCACTGTATTAAGGATAAGTCTGTTGTTTGTTCGAGCCTTAATAATTCTGTTGGCAATTTTGGCGATCGGGTTTACCTGCGTACCCGATCGTCCCCAAGCCGATTTTTTGACCCCTTACCATTACCAAGCGAGTACCAATATGCGTTTATCGATCAAACTTCGCGACGGTTTCAGCAATAGTACGGTCATTATAGAAGTCAACGGACAGCAAGTCTATCGCAAGTCAGGCGTGACTACAGATTTGACGATTTCCTTCGCGGATGTGGTGGAAGTTCCTGTTGAAGAATCCACAGTTAAATTGAAGGTGACGGTGGAGGGTGGCAAGACGCAAACCAAGGAAATTCGAGTGCAAGAGACTCCTTTTGTTGATGTCTGGATTCTTAACGGCAAAATGGAGTTGCAAGCATCCAAGGAAGAAATGCCGATGCTTTAGCAATTTAGCAATTCCTCGATTCCACATCAGATTAAACATTGACATTGTGAGGTTATTTCCTAATTTTGCAATCCTGATTTTTTGAAGCTGGCAACTGGTGCGGGCTGTACGCAGCAGGCAGAAACAGCTAGAATGGTATCGTATCAATTGCAAATTTAGGTAAAACAAGCTTAACAAGCCAGGTGACAATGACGGAAGCCTCCGATTTTTCCAATGTCGATCGAGAATTAGATGACACAATTTTAAGCTTCGCAGACATTCAGGCAGAACTCAACCTGCGCCACGCTAAAGATGCTCTGCGAGATATAGTAGAAAATCTCGACTTGACACTCCAAGAGCGAACTGGACTAGAACCAGAAATTGGCGGGTTGGAGAAAATGCTCGACAAGCTAGAGCGCGCTTGCGTGCAAATAGCTGTGTTTGGGATGGTGGGAAGGGGAAAATCTTCGGTTTTGAACGCGCTTTTGGGTCAAAATGTGTTTGAAACTGGCCCGACTCACGGGGTGACTCGCACTACGACTATTGGCCAGTGGGATGTCGGAGAGGGTATTGATGAGAATTTACCCGATCGACTTTCGCCAGTTATTTACCGTTTGTCGCAAGTTGAATTAATCGACACTCCGGGAATAGATGAAGTTGACGGCGAAACTCGCGAACTTTTAGCCCGCCGCGTTGCTCAACAAGCTGATTTGATTTTGTTTGTGGTGGCTGGCGACATTACGAAGGTAGAATACGCCGCACTTTCGCAGTTGCGGGAAGCCGGAAAACCGATGTTATTAGTTTTTAATAAAATTGACCAGTATCCTGATGCAGACAGGCTGGCAATTTATCATAAAATTCGAGACGATCGCGTGAGAGAATTGTTGTCTCCCGATGAAATTGTGATGGCGGCGGCTTCGCCTTTGACGGCGAGGGCGGTGCGCCGTCCCGACGGAAGTATGGGCGTGCAAATGACTCGCAGTTTGCCACAAGTACAAGATTTAAAATTAAAGATTTTGGAGATTTTAGACCGGGAAGGCAAATCTTTGGTTGCCCTGAATACGATGCTCTGTGCAGGGGATATTAACGAGCAGTTGGTGCAGCGAAAAATGGAAATTCGAGATGACGCGGCTAATCGAATTATCTGGAACGGGGTAATGACTAAAGCTGTGGCGATCGCACTTAATCCAATTACTGTAGTTGATATTCTTAGCGGTGCGGTAATTGATGTGGTGATGATCTTAACTTTATCTAAAGTTTACGGCATTGCGATGACGGAAGCGGGCGCGGTGGAATTGCTGCAAAAGATTGCGATTAGTATGGGCGGGATTACGGCCGGCGAATTGTTGGCTAATTTTGGTTTGAGCTCGTTGAAAGGATTGTTGGGTTTGGCGACGCCAGCGACGGGGGGTTTGGCTTTAGGGCCTTATTTGTCTGTGGCGGTGACGCAAGCTGCGATCGCGGGGGTTTCTTCCTATGGTATCGGTCAAGTTACTAAGGCTTATTTGGCTAATGGTGCTTCTTGGGGAGATGATGGGCCAAAGGCTGTGGTGAGCAAGATTTTGTCTTCTTTGGATGAGGATTCTATTTTAAATCGGATTAAGGAGGAGTTGCGGGCTAAGTTGGATTTGGGAAGTGTGGAAAAACAGAAATCTTAGCGCTCGGCTGTTTTACGTTGAGCCAGCAATCTTGGCGTCGCCCTGCCACAATCCGGCAGGGGTTTAAACCCCTGCTTCAAAGCTAAATTTGTCGGAAGACAATTTAACAAATTATTAGGATAACAACCAATTACCAATTACCAATTATTACTAACTCAGGACTTAGGCAATTGGCACAGGTTGGGCGATTGCGGCAAATAAGGTGCGCCGTGCACACCCTACTCTAATTCCACGAACCGGCGGCTTAACATCAGGTTTTTAACCCTAATTCCATCCTATTTGTAACCTCTATTTTTCTCCGACCAAATGCGGGTTGGTAGTCCCCAAACATAGACAAATCCTTCGGCAGCTTTGTGATCGAATTCGTCCTCTGCGCCGTAGGTTGCTAAGTCGAAACTGTACAGAGAATTGTCAGATTTGCGACCGACAACAGTCGCATTTCCTTTGAACAGTTTGAGCCGCACGGTTCCAGTTACTCGCTTTTGCGTGTCCTGAATAAATGCGTCTAAAGCTGTTTTCAAAGGATTGTACCAAAGACCGTTATAAATCATTTGGCTGTAGGTTTCTTCGATGCCTCGCTTGTACCGCGTCACATCTGCTGTCAGCGTCAAACTTTCTAAGTCTCGGTGCGCGTGCATCAAAACTAAAATCGCTGGTGTTTCGTAAATTTCGCGCGATTTAATCCCGACGAGGCGGTTTTCAATCATGTCAATCCTGCCGACTCCGTGGTTTCCAACTATTTCGTTTAGCTGAGAAATTAAGGCGACTGGTGATAACTCTTTGCCGTTTAAACTGACAGGATTTCCGGAATCGAAACCGATTTCTATGTATTCGGGTGTGTCGGGAGTTTGCTCGATAGCCTTTGTCATCAAATACACCTCTTCCGGCGGTTCCGCCCAAGGATCTTCGAGGATTCCGGCTTCAATTGCCATTCCTAATAAGTTGCGATCGATACTGTAAGGGGAAGACTTTTTCACCGGGGACGGAATGCCGCATTTTTCGCCGTATGCGATGGTTTCCTCGCGGCTCATTTTCCACTCCCGCGCTGGTGCTAAGATTTTAATCTTGGGGTTGAGTGCGCCGATCGACACATCGAACCGTACCTGATCGTTTCCCTTACCTGTACAACCGTGGGCGATCGCATCTGCACCGTATTTTTCCGCAGCTTCTACTAACAATTTAGCAATCAGCGGGCGAGCCAGGGCAGTCGAAAGGGGATAACGGTTTTCGTAAAGTGCGTTAGCTTGAATCGCTGGAAACGCATAGTCTTTGACAAATTCTTCGGTAGCATCAATAACTAAAGATTCCGAAGCACCGGATGCTAAAGCTTTTTTGCGGATCGGTTCTAATTCGTCTCCCTGTCCCAAATCCGCAGCCAGAGTAATTACCTCTTCCACACCCCACTCGTTTTTGAGGTAAGGAATGCAGACGGAGGTATCGACTCCGCCGGAATATGCTAGCACAACTTTTTTAGCGCGACTCATTGCTCTTTACATCCTGAATTTAACTGACATCTTGCACTATTTTCACTAAGCTTTTCAGGGCGGGCAAGATGGCCACCCCACAAAAAAATATCATTTTTGTGGAACAGGCCGGAAAGCCTGTTCTTGAGAATGGTGCAAGATATCCGATTTAACCGACTTTTCATTATGCACCTAATTGAGATCGATTCTTGTCAGAAATAGTACAGATCTATATATTCTTTTTTTGATAAACTTGGCTATTTACCGCGGGAGTTGCTGGGGAAAATCTGCTACCGTGGGATACGGTAACTGTGGCGATGGGGAAAAGCGGTGTTTTTTAGTGTTGTAATTCCGACGTATAATCGTAAACCGATTTTGGCAAAATGTCTACTGGCTTTGGAAAATCAGCAGTTTGGTGAGATTGTCAGAGAGTATGAAGTAATAGTCGTTGACGACGGCTCGACGGACGGGACGCTGGAGTGGTTGGTGGCAAATGCTGACTTGTTGCCTCATGTGCGATCGATCTGTCAATCTCACCAAGGCCCGGCGGCGGCTCGGAATTTGGGCGTTGAAGATGCTAAGGGCGATACAATTATTTTTATTGACAGCGATTTGGTGGTAACAGAGCATTTTTTGCAAGCACACGCCGATGCTTTACTACAGGGTTACAAAGATACTAATGCTGTTTTTACTTACGGCAGCGTGATTAATACTTGCAATTTCGACAATCCTACCTCAGAACCTTACAAAATAACCGATTTTTCGGCGGCTTATTTTGCTACGGGAAATGTGGCGATCGCCCGCGACTGGCTGCTAGATGCTGGACTTTTTGACACTCGGTTTCAACTGTACGGATGGGAAGATTTAGAGTTGGGAGTTAGGTTGAAAAAATTAGGTTTGAAACTGATTAAATGTCCGGCTGCTGTCGGTTATCACTGGCATCCCCCTTTTAGTTTAGAGCAAATTCCGGGCATGATTGACCGAGAAATTCAGCGCGGGAGAATGGGAGTTTTATTTTATCAAAAACACCCAAGTTGGGAAGTACGGATGATGATTCAAATGACTGTTTTGCACCAAGTATTGTGGGGAGTTTTATCATTAGGTGGGATGCTTAACGAGCGAACGATGACTCCTTTTTTGCAGTGGTTGATTGACCAAGGCAAGCCCCAGCTAGCTTTAGAAATTGCTCGGATTTTTTTGAATTGGTATAACGTGAAAGCCGTGTACGCCGCTGGTGGGGAATTGCCGACGGAGACAAAGATACCATAAATCAGCCCGAAAGCGCCCATAAAATATAAGATATTGTTGGAGTTTTTCAGTAGCCATGGGTGTCAACTTAAGCTCATAATTAGTCACGGTATACTGTTTAACAATTATGCCTACACTGCCCTTGCGCTGCTTAAGAAGGGGGATTTAGGGAATTCAAGACTTGGATACAAACCCGCCCAAAAAACAAGAACTTTAGTCTTAAATTGACACCCATGTTCTGCCTGTTTTAATTAACCTTTCCCGTGAGGATATCTACTGAAAAAACACCACACAAAGCCACCCGATCAAGGGAGTCCAAACCGGGTTATAGACCTTGTAAAAGTTTGAGCTTTAATCAAAACTCCTTGCTTAGCTTAGCCTGTGATTTGAGGCATCTAGGCTGTTTTCTCACTCGGCTCCGATAATTTGAGCCACCAACATTTTCAAACGAGCATTACTTTTGATACAATAACAGATAATTTAGGAGTGTGCTATAGAGCCAATAGTTGTGCTGGTTTACCTGAGAGTGTTAGCTACAAGCGGTTAATGACTTTAAAAATATTTTCACATATACAACTTGAATAGTTTGAGGGTCTGCTGTGAATACAACTGACAATAAAAATCCAAGACTAGAAACACTTAGACTTCAAAACACTGTCTTACAAGAAAATATTTTAATGGTGGACGACCATCCAGCAAGCTTGCGACTTTTATCCCAGCTTTTGTCTAAGCGAGGATATAAAGTGCGGCCGACACGAGATGGCAAATTGGCTCTTAACTTTGCTCGGTCGAGTCCACCGGATTTGATTTTGCTGGACATTATGATGCCCGGTATGGATGGCTATCAAGTCTGCGAACAGCTAAAAGCTTGTCCGCAAACCAAAGATATTCCTGTGATTTTTATTAGCTCTTTAAATGAAGTTTTTGATAAAGTCAAAGCTTTTTCGCTAGGGGGGGCAGACTACATTAGTAAACCGTTTCAAATAGAAGAAGTTGTGGCTCGCGTAGAAAATCAACTGCTGCTCAGTCGGCTTTCTAAAGAACTTTTAGCAAAAAATGTGCTGCTAGAAGCTGAAATAGAAGAACGCAAGCGGATCGAAGCACAACTACGAGAAAGCCAGCACTGGCTGTCGGCAGTAATTAAAACGAATCCTAATTTATTGTACCTTTACGATTTGATAGAAGATAAAAGTCTCTATATAAACCGCGAAATTTATAGCGATATTGGCTACACATTTGAAGAAATACAGGAGATGGCAGCCACATTTATTCCTAAGTTAATACACCCTGACGATATCCCTGCATTCTTAGAACAAAGAAAAAAAATTGAGACAGCAAAAGATGGCGAAAGCTTTGATTTTGAATACCGGATACAGCACAAAAATGGTGAATATCGCTGGTTTTTGAGCCGGGAGAGCGTGTTTTCCCGAACCGCGGATGGCAAACCTTGGAAAATTCTGGGAACTGCTGCTGAAATTAGCGCTCGCAAACAAGCAGAACTCGAACTTAAAACAGCTTTAGCTGCTTTGGAACGGCAAATCAAGCAAAGATTTCTGCTAGAAACAATTACTCTCGAAATTCGCTACAGCTTAAAGCCGGATCAAGTTTTTCAAACAGCGGCAGCCCAAATAGGTCGAATTTTTAATGCCGATTGCTGCTTGATTCACACCTACACAGAACACGCAATTCCCCGCCTATCTAATGTGGCTGAGTACAAAAAAACCGCATCCCAATCGCTTTTAGATCTACAAATTCCTGTACATGGGAATCCTCACGTTCAATTTGTATTATCCCAAGATCAAGCTGTAGTTTCTGAGGATGTTTTTGCCGAACCGCTGCTAGAAAATGTCAGAGATTTGTGTTCTCAAATAGGTTTGAAGTCGATGATATCCATCCGCACTTCCTACCAGGGAAAAGCTAACGGAATGATATGTTTGCACCAGTACGATAGCCCCCGCCACTGGACGCAAGATGAGAGGAGATTATTAAAAGCTGTAGCGGCACAAATGGGAATTGCTAGAGCTCAAGCCAATCTTCTCGAACAAGATAAACAACAACGACTTAAACTTCAACAAAGCGAAGCTAGTCTCGCAGCCGCCCAGAAAATTGCTCATATCGGCAGTTGGGAATTTGATTTAGTCACCAATAAAATTACTTGGTCAGAAGAAGTATTCCGCATTTTTGGTCTTGACTCAAGCGCAACTGAACCGAGATCTGCCCAACTTTTAAAGATGTGTCATCCCGACGACAGAGAATTATTTCAACAAACAGTCAGCCTGACTATCTCACAAGGAATTTCTTACAAAAGAGAGTTCCGGTTTTTGCATCCTAGCGCTCAAATTATATACGTTGAAGGAAGGGGAGAAGCTGTTTTTAGCGAAACCGGGGAAGTAATAAAACTGTTGGGAACAGTGATGGATATTAGCGATAGAAAACAAGCAGAAGCAGCTTTGCAAATTAGCGAAGAACGTTTTTATCTGGCATTTGAAGGCAGTGCCATGGGCTTGTGGGATTGGAATCTTGCCACGGGAGAAGTCTATTTTAATCCGCGGTGGAAAATGATGCTGGGGTATGAAGTAGAGGAAATAGCAAATACTTTTGCATCCTGGGAGCAACTGGTACATCCACAGGATTTGTCTCCGGCTAAAGCAGCGCTAAATGCTCACCTGGAAGGCAAAAATCCTACTTACGAAGTGGAATTTAGGATGCTGACCAAATCCGGCGAGTGGAAGTGGATTTTAGCTCAAGCAAAGGTGATGGAACACGATGCTTCGGGAAATCCTTTACGGATGACGGGCACGCATATTGATATTAGCGATCGCAAACAAGCCGAAGCAGATTTGCAATTTAGCGAACAGCGAGAACGAGAAAAAGCGCAACAGTTAGAACAAACCCTGGAAGAACTAAAAAATGCTCAATCCCAGCTCATTCAAGCCGAAAAAATGTCAAGTATCGGGCAAATGGTAGCGGGAGTGGCTCACGAAATTAATAACCCCGTCAACTTCATCTATGGCAATATTATTCCCGCCGCACAGTACGCTCGCGATTTGCTAAAAGTGATCTATTTATACCAGCAACACTATCCCCAGCCAGTTGCCGAAATAGACGAAGAATTGGCAGAAATCGAAGTAGATTTTATCGCTGATGATTTCCCCAAAATCCTGGCTTCAATGCAAGAAGGTGCTAACCGAATTAAGCAGATAGTGCTGTCGTTGCGAAATTTTTCGAGACTCGACGAAACAGCTCGCAAAGTAATAGACATTCATGAAGGGATAGAGAGCACTTTGGTGATTTTGCAGCACCGATTGCAGTCACAGGTAAAACGTGGGGAAATTCAAGTCATTAAAAATTATGCCAAACTGCCAAAAGTCGAGTGTTATCCGGCTCAATTAAACCAGGTATTTATGAATTTGCTGGTGAATGCGATCGACGCTGTGGAAGAGTCATCAGCAAACTGTACTTGCAAAGTTAATCAGATTCGCATTGTTACTGAAGTCAGCAGCGAAAATCAAGTGTGTGTGCGGATTTCTGACAGCGGGCCGGGTATCCGTCCCGAAGTTCAGTCAAGGATGTTTGACCCGTTTTTTACTACAAAACCGATCGGCAGCGGCACTGGTTTGGGGTTATCGATTAGTTACCAAATTGTTAAAGACACCCACGGCGGTAAGTTGGAGTGTCATTCAGAAGTTGGCCGAGGAACAGAATTTGCGATCGAACTGCCGATTTCGCAAAAGTTAAAATTTGAAAGTTAGGATAAGCTGTTAAATCATGTGCGGTAAATTAACCATAATTATTGTAGGGGGCGGTTCACCAACCATCTATAATATAAGCCAAAGATGAGCCTAAACCCGCTCCGACCGTAAGAGTTGGGGCAATTCAACGGAGCTCATATTAATCGTCTCTCAGAGCCTATTTTAGAGTGCGTCATAACCTGAGATTTTCTCCAGTATTTCTTGCCAACGGTCTGCCATTTAGTGTAATCTCATCTTAAACATGATATAATTAAGAGTTAGCCTTTTGAGGCTCCAGAGGTTGGGCTGCTAAAATTAGTAGTGAATATTACAGTTGCTATTATACAAACTCTGTCAACATACGTCTGCTGTAGCGTCTACCAAATTTTAACTGAATTATGACTGACTCAATTCGCTTCCTCATGTGTGCTCCCGACCACTACGATGTGGATTACGTGATTAATCCGTGGATGGAAGGAAATGTGCACAAATCATCGCGCCATCGCGCCGTCGAACAGTGGGAAAAACTTTACCACGTCCTCAAAGACAACGCCGTTGTAGACCTCGTACCGCCCGAAAAAGGCTGGCCGGATATGGTTTTCACCGCCAACGCAGGCTTACTTTTAGGCAATACCTTCGTCCTCAGCCGTTTCTATCACAAAGAACGACAAGGCGAAGAACCCTATTTCAAAGCATGGTTTGAAAGCAAAGGTTTCACCGTGCACGAACTCCCGAAAGACTTGCCGTTTGAGGGCGCTGGCGATGCTTTGCTCGATCGCGAAGGACGCTGGTTGTGGGCCGGATACGGCTTCCGTTCCGAACTCGACTCGCACCCGTTACTAGCAAAATGGCTCAACATTGAAGTGCTTTCGCTGCGTTTAGTTGACGAACGTTTCTATCACCTAGATACCTGTTTTTGTCCTCTGACAGGTGGCTATTTGCTCTACTATCCAGCAGCATTTGACTCCTACTCCAACCGCTTAATCGAAATGCGAGTTGCGCCGGAAAAACGCATTGCTATTGAAGAAGCCGATGCCGCAAATTTTGCCTGTAATGCCGTCAATATTGACAAAGTTGTGGTAATGAACAAGGTTAGCGAAGCCTTAAAATCACGCATTACTAAGGCCGGTTTTCAAGTAATTGAAACGCCGATGAGCGAATTTCTGAAAGCGGGCGGCGCCTGTAAGTGTTTGACGCTACGGGTAACGGAACCGGTGCAAGAAGATCGATCGGCAAATGTGATGGTAGAAAGCCGCACAATTCGCATGGAAGGCCACCTGCTCGATGCCGGTTTAATCAGTCGTGCTTTAGACTTAATTATCGAAAACGGCGGCAGTTTCCAAGTGCTCAATTTCAATTTAGGAGAGCAGCGGCAAAGCACATCATCTGCAGACGTTAAAGTTTCGGCTCCTTCCCACGATGTGATGGAAGAAATCATGGGAATGCTGATTGACTTGGGTGCAGTGCCGCCACCACAAGAGATTTGCGACGCTATTTTAGAACCTGTAGTGCAAGATGGTGTCGGTCCCGACGACTTTTATGTAAGTACAATTTATCCCACAGAAGTGCGGGTAAATGGTCAGTGGGTGAAAGCGCAAAATCAGCGGATGGACGGTGCTGTTGCTATTACTGAGACTGCTGACGGCCCAGTGGCTAAATGCAAATTATTGCGCGATTTAAAAGTAGGAGAAAAAGTGGTTGTTGATGTGGTCGGCATCCGCACCATCCGCAAAACAGAATCGCGGGAACAGCGCAATTCTCAAGAATTCAGCTTTATGTCCGGCAGCGTTTCTAGCGAGCGCCGCGTAGAATTGGTGGTGGAACAAGTAGCCTGGGAATTGCGCCAAATTCGCGATCGCGGTGGCAAAGTTGTAGTTACCGCTGGGCCTGTTGTCATCCACACCGGCGGTGGCGAACATTTAGCGCATTTGATTCGCGAAGGTTACGTACAAGCGTTGTTGGGCGGAAATGCGATCGCAGTTCACGACATGGAACAATCGAATATGGGAACCTCTTTAGGGGTTGACATGAAACGTGGCATAGCTGTGCGTGGCGGACACCGACATCACTTGAAAATAATTAACGCTGTGCGGCGTTACGGGAGTATTGCAAAAGCTGTTGAAGCAGGCCTGGTTACTAACGGTGTGATGTACGAGTGCGTCAAGCATAATATACCGTTTTCTCTTGCTGGTTCGATCCGCGATGACGGGCCACTTCCTGACACGCAAATGGATTTAGTTAAGGCTCAAGAAGAATATACTGAGCTGTTACGCGGTGCGGATATGGTGTTAATGCTGTCCTCTATGCTCCACTCAATTGGTGTCGGAAATATGACGCCGGCTGGTGTGAAGATGGTGTGTGTAGACATTAATCCGGCGGTGGTGACGAAATTGAGCGATCGGGGTTCGATCGAGTCTATTGGAGTTGTTACCGATGTGGGATTGTTCCTAAGTTTGTTAGTTAATCAATTGGATAAATTGACCAGCCGCCATCATGTAACTCAATCTGTTTAGATTTAGCTAGTCTACTCGTTACCAGGCTTTTCCTGGTAACGCAGATGCGGAGGCTCTGCCTCCACTTTTACCTATTTGGTGAATTCGCCCCTTAATCGGCTGCAACTTTGATATTCCAATAAAAAACCTCAGACCCGCAAGCCTGAGGACCGGAGTTCCTGAAAATCGTCACTTCTTACTATTGTCGCCAACCAACACCACAACATACAAGAGGGGTGTAACCCAGCACGGCAGCTTCTGGCAGACAGAGATTGCTTCGTGACTCCGAAGGCGAAAGCAATTTTTAATTCAACACTTCACGAATGCAAAACAATTCTTCTGGCCATTTCTCAGATCGGGGTTGATAATTTTTCTTTAGGATGGGCGTCTGTCCTCGATCGCAATATAAGGAGCACCGTGAGTCCCCGTATATATTTGAGTCGGGCGGTAAATGCGGTTTGCCTCTAGTTGTTCCTTCCAGTGGGCCAGCCAGCCAGCAACGCGGGCGATCGCAAAAACAGGCGTAAACAAGTCGAGCGGAATTCCCATTTTTCGGTAAACCAGACCAGAATAGAAATCTACATTTGCATAAATTCCTTTGTGACCCAATTTCTCCTCAACCACTTCTTCCAACTTGATAGCAATGTCGTAATAATCGTCGTGGCCGAAGTTCTCAAACAACTGTTCCGCTAACCTCTGAAGAATAGTTGCTCTCGGATCTTTCACCTTGTAAACTCGGTGACCGAAGCCCATGATTTTGTCCTTATTTTCAACGCTCTTCTCGACAAAAGCCCGCACATTTTCTATCGAACCAATTTGCTCCAACATATCAATCACTTCTTCATTAGCTCCCCCGTGCAGTGGCCCCGCCAAAGTGCCAACTGCTGAAGCAATCACTCCGTAAGGGTCTGTCAGCGTCGAAGCTGTTACCATTGCCGAAAATGTAGAGGCATTAATTGTATGTTCAGCGTGGAGAGTCAGACAAGTGTCAAAAATGCTAGCTAACAGCGGATCGGGTTCTTGCTCGTTGAGCATATAAAGAAAGTTAGCCGAGTAGTCCAAGTCATCCCTCGGTCGCACCGGGTCATTTCCCCGCCGCATTTGCTGGAACGCTGCTACCATTGTGGGAATCTTAGCTAGGAGCCGCACTACAGCTTCTCGAATGTATGCTGGGTTAGCCAGAGCTCTGCGGGAGTAGAACAAGCCCAAGGCGGCCGCTGAAGCTTGCAGGGCGTCCATGGGATGTCCTCTTTCTGGAAAGCATTTCATCATGTCCCGGATGCGATATTTGATCCGGCGGTGATAGCGAATTTCATGCTCGAAAGCTTCGAGTTCTTCCTTTGTCGGAAGTACCCCCCAGATTAATAAATATGAAGTTTCGAGAAAGGAACTTTTCAATGCCAGTTCCTCGATGCTAATCCCGCGATATTCCAGCAACCCTTTTTGTCCATCGACGTAGCTAATGCTGGACAAGGTGGCGGGAACACCTTCTAAACCTGGTTTGAATTCGCCGACGACCATTGCGATACCGTTTTGTGTGAGTTCAATCTACATAAAAGTACATTACCAGAAACCAAGATAGTGTCGCAGTCTTGACAAATAATCATTTAATTGCGCTTGGGAAACCGAGTTTTTCAACAGACAGCCCGATCGCACCGCTGCATCTTGTCGCCCCTCAAACCCGGTTTCACCGTCGCAGAATGCGGTTTTAAGAGGGCTGGCGCGTCCTGTTAATGTCGGGGCAGTTCGCTGTTTCTAGTGCAGCAAAAACTTGGGCGGAGTTAGCCAAAACATTTGGCTGCGGCCGACTGGGGAGCCGGTTTCCGGGAGGATTAAGCCGATGATACCTGCTTTTTTGAGAATCAGGGCATCTTGCGATCGAGCCCAAAGCAAAGTTTCTGCCCAGTGGCCTAAGTCTGGTTGGTGGCCCACCAGGGCCAAGCTGCGGCTACCTATTTCCTGCCACTGTTTGTACCACTCCAGCCAGTTTCCGATGTCTCCTGAAGGTGCGAGGGTGGCGGATTCTTCTATTTGGGAACTCAAACCGACTGTTTGCAGGATTTTGGCGGTTTGCTGCGCCCGCAGTAGGGGACTGGTGAGAATCAGGTCAAACTGAATTTCGAGTTCGTACAGCCGTTGGGCAATTTTCCTGGTTTTACGATCGCCCTCTTTAGTCAGCGGGCGTTCTGAGTCTGTATCATATTCTTCGGGTGCGGCTGCGATACCGTGCCGGATCAGGTAAATAACCATATATCAATACTTCCAGGCATTGGGTCCCGTTTTTCTAAGATATCTCTAGGATATACCTACCTTTTGCCTATTCTACAACTGCATTGAAATCTGCCGGCATCATCGGGTTTGCGCTTTTGTAGCGATCGCGCCCTTGTCGTTTCGCATCATATAATGCTCGATCGGCGACGGCAACGAGTTCATCCGGTGATATTTCCGCAGTGGGAATAATAGTTGCAATTCCCATGCTCACAGTCACGATCGCGCTCACATCAGATTGCTCGTGAGGAATTGCCAAATGTCGGATTGCCTGACGCATCGACTCAGCAACCGCGATCGCCCCTGCAGCATCCGTACTCGGCAGGATAGCAGCAAATTCTTCGCCCCCATAGCGCACAAACAAATCGGTAGAACGTTTAACCGCGGCTGCTGCGGCTTTGGCTACTTGCACCAAACAAGTATCCCCAGCTTGATGTCCGTAGCAATCGTTATATCGCTTGAAATAATCTACATCCAACATAATCAACGAAAGCTGTTGTTTCCCCTGCATCAGTCGGTACCATTCCGACTGCAATCGCTCATCAAAACAGCGGCGGTTTGCTACTTGTGTTAACCCATCTGTCGTAGCAATTAATCTTTCTTGTTCCGCCCGGTGTCTGAGCATCTCCTCTGCCCGTTTCCGTTCTGTAATATCAGCAAAAGTCGTCACTACTGCATAGGGTTGAGACTGATTGAGATGGAACAGCGGTTGAGAATTAATCGAAATCCAAGTCAGCGTTTTATCTGATTTGTGAATGCCCATCACCACATTCGATCGCCCCTGTCCCGTGCGTAGGGTGAGGATTGCCGGATGCTGTTGGCCCGGGAACGGTTGGCCATCCTCCCGAACGATTCGCCAGTCTAAATCTACGGATGTGCGCCCCATCATTTGCTCGGGGGTCAGTCCGAGAATTCTTTCGGCACTAGCATTACACGCAGTAATTTGTCCGTTTGCTAGCTGGAGTACGACACCTTCTGTCATGCTAGTAATCACAGAACGATACCGTTCCTCGCTTTCCTGTAATTGACTCAGGAGAATGTTTTTGGCATCAAACTCTGAAGCCAGATGCAGGCTGCTTGCCAGAAACCCGGCCATCAGTTGTAAAGTCTGGATATCTGACTCTGTAAAGGCAGAGGGTGTAGCTGAAAGCACTTTTAAGACCCCAACCCGATCGTCCTGATAGAACAAGGGAACAACCACCATTGACCGGAGACCAATGCTCTGACAGGCAGCCAGATTTACCCGTGCATCGGTTTCTGAATCCTCGCAAAGCATGATTTGGCCGGTCTCAATACATTTTCCCGATAAACTTGTCCCTACTTTGAGCCGTAATCCAACATAGGGGGAGACAATACCACTGGCTGCCCGATACACCAATTCATCCCCTTCAACCATTTCAATCACTGCTCCATCGGCGCTGGTCAAATCTTGAGTCCTCTCTGCAATCACAGCCATGACTGCATCGAGATTGGGATTGCGGATGGCGATTTCCTGTTGGGTAGCAATCACTATACCCAGACGCTGGAACTCTTGTTCTAATGCTGCTTCTGCTTGCTTGCGATCGGTGATATCCTTCATAAAGCAGTGATGCCCTATCAATCGCTCCTGCGAGTCGTAGGCCGCCAACATCACCACCTGCTTGTAAAAGATCGAGCCATCTTTCCGCATACCCCGGGCCTCAACCTCCACTCGGCCCTCGGCTAGCATTTTTTGATAAGTCGCCATCATCCTGTCGCAGTCTTCGGGATGAACTGTTTTCTGCCAATTCATACCAACCATTTCTTCAGGCTGATAACCTGCTATATTCGCGTAGGCTTGATTAACGTTGATGTACCGTCCGAAAATATCCAGCCGCGAGATGCCCTCAACGGCATTAGCAAGAGCTGTACTTAATTCTCTGAGTTCTGTTTCTGTCTGGACAAGATCCGTAATGTCTTGGGATGTACCAAACAACCGAATGACTTTTCCCTCTGCATTGAGTTGAACCTGTCCTCTGGCTTCGGTATGGCGGATAGAACCATTCGGGCCCACGATTCTGAGGCGCAATAGATAAGGCTGCCCGTGAGTGAGCGCTCGTTGAACTACCAGGTGTAGCTGTTTGGCACTTTCGGGATGGTAAAGCTGCAGGTTTTCTTCATAGGTAGGTTCGCCTAGGGCGCTGGATCGTCCCACAATCTCAAAGAGTTCGGGAGACCAGGTAATTTTACCCGTAAGTACGTCCCATTCCCAGTTACCGATCTGGGCAACCCGCTGGGCTTCTGACAACCGGGTTTCACTCTTTTGCAGGGCTGTTGCTGTCTGCTGGCGGTCGGTAATGTCCTTTTCATTCACGAGCAACATCGGGTTGCCGGTTACCGGGTCGTCGGTACACCGCACGTCCATCCTATGCCAGCGAATTCCCGCCAGAGTAATCACTTGAGCCTCCGTGCTAAATACCTCACCGGACTTAAGAACTGCCATTGCTCGCTCTCCTAGCTGAGAGTCAACAAAGCGACTCACAAAAGCATTATCTGTCGCAGAGCCAGGGTGCAGCGCCTCCCCGTAACAGCGCAAGGCCGCCGGGTTTTGCAGCAGCGGCACACCTTCGAGGGTGTACAGCGAAACCATCAGCGTGGTGTGTCGGATTGCCTCGATCGATCGCAGGGTTTCTGGTTCGATTTGATGAGCGGTTTCGACCTTACCCTCGACCAGGATTGCCAAACGCCCGCCATCAATCCTGATGCCACAGCACCGACAGCCGACAGAAACAGGCTCACCGCCCGGGTAAAACGTCCACTGCTCGGACAAAGTTTGGCCTTGCTCAAACTGCTGCAGATAGCTCTGCAAGCGAACCCGAGTACACTCTGACAACATATCCCTAAAGTTGTGGCTCGCGAGTTGCTGCCGCGTCGAAGCATTCCACAGGTACAAGGAAGCTTGATTTGTCCACCGGATTTGCCAATCCTCAATATCAAATATCCAGATCGGGTTTTGCAACAAGTCAAAGGCTTTGAGGTGGACAATATCGCCGCTCAGGGAACAGGCAAACTCTGGTTGTAGACAATTTTGATGATTGATTCTGGGCGCGCTTTCTGTATGGGGATCAGTTTGATTCGGTTCTGTTTCGAGTTCCGGCGGTTGATTTGGCCCGAACACTGGGCGGTGAAATCCCAAGTGCCGCATCCTCAACCCGATGTGCATTGCAACCTGTTGCAGGATCTGAACGTCGAGAGGTTCCCACTGACGCGGACTTCGGCAGTGATGAGCAATCAACAGTCCCCAAAGCTTCCGAGATTGCTGCTGTTTGCCATCTAGCAAGATTGGCGCAACTAAATTTGCGTGAACTTGGAGGCGATCGAGCAATTCGACATCACAAGCTTGAAGAGAACCGCTGTGAGTATCAGAAATGCTGTTCGTTTGTCCCTGGCTGTAACGCTCTACCCAGGTAGCTTCACAGCAAGGAGCATAAATCTGTTTTCCTAGGATTCGCAACCACTGGGCATCAACGGATTCCGCAAATACTACGCCATCTCTATGGGATAGGAAGCGATAAATAATTACGCGATCTGTTTGCAGCAGCACCCTGGTTTCTTCTAGCGCACATTGCAAAATTGTCTCCCGATCGCCGACCTCGTTGATTTGAAGTGCAATTTCTGAAATTTTTTCTAGAATTTTCTCTAACGAGCTAGAGAAAGTCTGTTTTGTAGACATCTCCGTGTTCCTTTTTCTGTTAAGCTATTTTCTAGTATTCTACCTCGCAACAAATAAATATAATAATTTGTTTTTTCTCGTATAAATCCCTGGCTTAGGTTAGGAATAAAACCCAATATATAGGTTGTAATCCAGACTTTTTTGAAAAAACGCAATTCCTGATTTTATGTTATTTAATCAATAGTTTAGGTGTTTCGGTATCTATTTTGCTTGTTCTCAATCGTTTTTTTGCTGATTCTTATCTAAAATATCCTGCACCCACTCTAATAAATTATGATTGATTTAGCGAATTTATAAGGAAATATAAAAAAATTAACCCTGTAAAAGAGTTATAATTTAAGAATTATGTTGTGAAGTTTAGTAAACTAAAGCAAACTAAATTTTTCCCCATACCTGGCTTTTTTACGAATATACTTCGTTGCATCCCTTGACAATAGTTAAAATACCCGGTTTCTTGGGTGTGTATTTTTGGGTCAGGGGAGAAAATTTATTACTGTTAGTCCTGGAGGGATAAACCGGGTTTTTCAACCCCTTTACTTCGTTCAAACTGACATCTTGCACCATTTTCAATAAGCTTTTTATGCGCGGGTTTTCCTGCCCAACCCCTACTCCCCACAAGAAAATTTAATTTTTGTGGAACAGGCCGGAAAGCCTGTTCATGACAGAGGTGGACTGGGCGTGAGTTCAAACCCTCAATAAGAGTTAAAAAACCCGGTTGATGAGAGTTGGAGTGCGGGCAGGACTGATTGCCAAGTTAAGATTTTGCTCGGAATGATAAAAAAATACGGCAAAACCTGGTAGCAACCGGAGGTCGAAAAGCGATCGCTTTCCCAGACGGTTGCTGGAATCAACACCGCACCTAGAAACTCCCGAGTTAATGGTCGTAAACAGGATTATCTTTAGGACTAATTAAATTAAGCAATTTTTGCTTAATCTGAGCATCAAATACTTCCCATTTTAGCCTTGCATAATCGCTCTTCTCATTCCCACCAGAAAGAAATCCCACCGGAATTTCAAAACCTCCTGCTTGACTTCTGCCGCCACCAAAAAAGCGTCCTTGAGCATCTTGACCGAAGGCTTCTTTAATGAATTCGTCGGGGTCGAGAGTAAGTTTATTAGTTCGCAGCGAGCCAATTACTACTTCAATTTCTTCGTCTTTGTCGTGAACAATTGCGTAGACAACGGCTGTGTGTACGTTCTCTTCTGTTACTAAAAAGTCCGCCGCTTGGGGAATAGAATCGCGATCGTCATAGCGGAGGTAGCCGATGCCGGCAATCGAAAAATTGTTCTGGACCGTGCGGTGTTTGAGCGATCGCTCGATCGCATCCATCACCCACTTAGAACGAGACGACTGCAACACCGCATTCAGCAACTGCGGGTCGTAAAACCGACTCAAATAAGCCGCAGCTAAAAAGTCTTCCTCCTGAGCTTGTCTGAGGGCGATCGTATCCGATCGTAAACCGTGCATCAAAGCTGTAGCACATTTGATATGCAGACTGACGCTGGCATCGAGAGTTAGAAGTCCAGCCTGTAAATACTCGGCAAAAATCGTGGCTGTAGCGCGGATTTGAGGGCGCAAATCGATAAATTCTGCGTTCATTTCCCCCTGCAAATTGTGATGGTCGATGACGGCGGCGATCGGAACTCCAGCGGCTAAAATAAACTCGGTTAAGCTACAAGTCGTCCCTTGGTTGTCGATGAAAGCGCAGCCCTGAAACACCGACAAATCCTTAGTTTTTACTGTTTCCAGCGTCCACCGCTGCAACGGCAACCCTGTCAATTTAACTAAGGCAATATTTTCTTGGTGGCTGAGGGCGCCGGCGTAGATAATCTCGCAGAGGATATCGTATTGTTCGGCGATTAATTTGTAGGTCCAAGCGCTGGAAAGTGCGTCGGGATCTGGAAAATCTTGCAGCAAGATTAACTGGCGAGTGCCTTTGTGCCGATCGAACATTTGGCGCAATTGCTCGACTTTGCGATCGTGCAATTCCTCGCGGAGACGGCCGCGATTCTCTTCAGAAGCAACTTCGGCTTTGCTGCGCCGTTTCCCAGGCGCACTCACTCCGGGTACAGCCTCGCTGCTGGCCTCAAGTTCACCTTCGCGGTTGCCGGATGTTTCATCGGAATTGTTAGGGAGATGGTCTTTCATCGTTGAAAATTAACAATTTAACTATTTCAGGATTTGCACGACATTCGATCTTAAACCCGGCTTCTTTGTAGATGCCTGTTTGTCAAAGCCCATACTTTTTACGACAAACCTGATTTAAGAGCGTAAATTTTCTGTTTACTTTTTTAAATCATGCAGAGAGTGTGTGTTGCCAGGAACCAAGCAATCTCATAACTAATAACTCCCGCAAAAAACCCCCGCGCTTGCGCTGACAGGGGTTTTAAAGGCCTATTACATATTTTTGCCATTCTTTGTGCATACCGCTCTTAACGTGTTTAGTGACTTCAAAATAAAGACCGCTGTGAGGTTTCCTAGGCGGATAGCGCAGCGACATTCCCGCTTCTTTCGGCGTGCGGCTGCCTTTATTGACATTGCAGCGCACGCAAGCGGTGACGAGGTTTTCCCAACTGTCCCCTCCCCCGCGCGATCGGGGAATTACATGATCGAGGGTTAAATCGTCCCCCGTATAACTACAGTATTGACAAGAGTGTGCATCCCGGTGCAAGATGTTCCGGCGGGTCAGCGGAATATCCTTATAGGGAACTCGGACATAATGCCGCAGTCGGATCACAGTTGGTAGCGGGAAGTTTGGCGCAATAAATTTCCCGTTGTGTTCTACCTGTTCTGCTTTTCCTTTCAGCAACAAAACTACCGCCCTTCGCCAATTGGTGATGTTAAGGGGTTCGTAGGAGGCGTTCAGCACCAGAACATTGCCCATTGTTGATTATTAAAGAGAATATTTTTTTCGATGTTAACACAGGTTCCACTTTAGGTGGGACGGCATCAAGAACAGCGAGGCTCAGCAAAAAACGCTGAAAAAGCACTCCTTTACCCTATACCTTGGCGCCTGCGCCCCCTAGGGCTGCATCTATTTTCTGCCTTTGGTGTTGGTCAGCGAGCTTTTTTCCCGGAGTTTTGGCTTAGATGAGGTCAGTGTGTGCGATGATCGCCAAAATTTGCAGAATCAATTTTATTTTTTTCTCTAAATGCCTAATCTTCCCGGCAACAAACAGTTTAACTTTTTAGACTATTAGTAACCTTAAATGAAAAAGCTTACTACTGCTCATGAAATTTCGGCTCTTAAAGTCAGGTTTTAGCGCGTCAATTATTGCCCTTGCTGCTCAGATTTTAGCAAACAGTCCAGCCTTTGCCCAAACGCCTTCATTCTTCTGCGGTGCTGCTGGCGGCCGCCCCGCTACAATTGCTGTCCAACAAGGCAAAAATATTCCCGTTATTTTGTGGCTAGCTGATAACTATTTCAATGAATCAGGAGAAGATGCGATTACTCGATGTACCAGAGTCTCAGGAATTCTCAACAACTCGCAACCCCAAGGAAGCTGGGATAATATTGTCACAGCAGGTGCATCGTCCACCGGTCAACTAATTATTTGTGCAGCTAATCCTCAAGACGGTTCCTGTAGATTATTATATCAAGTACCCAAAGGGCAAAATCCCGAACAAGCCCGACAAGAACTCTTAAAAAGAGTCACAAGTCCTAATGTAAGTGTTTCGCCTGTTAAAGTAAATTGATAGTAATAACTCATTAGCTACGGCTAGGACATGGCAATGCCGTGTCCTACTTGCAGAGAGTTGAAACTCTTGTAAAATACTTCGGTTGAGTGGTGAAAAAATTGCAGCTTTGCTTTAGCAATTCTTCTAACCCTTCAACCTGCCTCAGCCAGACAGTGCCGTTGCTTCCAGCCACAGCAATTTGCTTTCCGTCTCGACTCCAACTGACACTAACAACATTCTCCTCGAACTCAAATTGAGCAACCTGCCGCCCCGCTAAATTCCACAGCCGTACAGTCTTGTCAATTCCCACGGTAGCAAGCCGTTCTCCGTCGGGACTAAAACTAATTGATTTCGCATCAAAATGCAAGGTTTGAAATTCCTTAACTAATTCTTTTTCGGACAGATTCCACAGCCCTACTTTGCCATTCAATGTTACTGTAGCAAAGCGATACTGGTGTTGAGCCGGAGTGAAACTCAGTCCAATTGCCTGAACAGGCAGTGTTTTTTTCAGCTTGCCCGACAAATTCCAAAGTCGCACTGTAGATTTGCCATCTAAAGTCGTTATGAAATCGCCGCTTGGGCTAAAATTTACGCTTCTCACTAAGCCGTTGTGGCCTGGGAGTTTTAGGCTAGACGATACTAATTGTGGCAGTTTATACAAATCCCAAATTGCAGCATAGCTGTCTATCCCTGCGGCCGCTAATAACTTTCCTTCGGGACTAAAACTGAGGCTGGTAACAGAGCCTTGAATTCCTTTCAAAGTAGAAATATTTTTACCTGATAAATTCCATATTTTAACAGTGCTATCCCTTCCGGCGGTCGCTAAAAATTTACCATTCGGGCTAAAGTTTACCATATTAACTGACTGCTGCAAAGCTTTCCATTCAGCAATTTTTTGCCCGGAAAAGTTCCATATCCGAACTCGATCATCTATTCCTGCGGTTGCTAAAATCTGCCTGTTTGGGCTAAAAGTGAGGCTGGTAACGGCACCTTTATGAGCTGACCACGTTATTTTTTGTTTCGGACTTAAGGAGGTTTTAATCTGCTGTGTTGCGCTAATTTTATCGAGAATTATTTGTAATGCTAACAGCGGTCTAGTTGCCGGGTATTGTTCTAGCTTATGTGTGTTTCCAACCAAGGTTTTTAATTTTTTACCGGAGGCGATCGCCCTCAATAAAGCTTCTGATAAAGCTTCGCGATTTTCTGTCTTTTGAGAAACAGCCAACAATAAAGCATCGCTGCCATTTTGTTCGATTTCAATACTTGCTTGTGCTAGTTTAAACCGCTGGTAAGCGAGAGTTGAAAAGCCGATCGCTGCCACTAACGATGCTGCCAGTACCGCAGAACCGATGCCGATCCACTGTTTGGCTTTTTGTTTGGCAGAGTCAGCTTCACTCCAAGCTTTTTCGGCATCGCAGACAGCTTTTTTGGTTTCTAGTGTAGCTGAATGCAGCAGTTTATTTTGCTCGCTCAAAATAACTTTCTGGCTAGCAGTCAAAAACTGAAAGTCTTCGTTTCTCAAACTTTTTCCTGCCGCCCAAACTAATGCTGACTGCAAATCATTCCCTCGCAGCAGTTGAGAATCATCTTCACAGCTAGAATTTAGCCAGAGTTTGATCGCTTCCGAGTAAGGCGAGAGTTTTTCTAATTTTTCTTCAATTAATCGTTTGTTAAATACAGCTTCATAAACAGGATTAGAAATTGTTAATTTTTCCCCGCGCTTAACGATTAATCCGCTTAATCGCAACTCCATTTGTTCGGCACTACCATCGGGGACAATTTCAGTTTGTTCTAAAATTTGCTGATAGAATCCCAGTCTCCTGACAATGCGCTGGTTTTCTTTGAAAAGCCGATCGCGAATTGTGGACAAATGTTCGGGCACATCTTGAGTTTCCCAATTCTCCACGATTTTCAAGCGCACTACTTTCTCCACCCACTCTTTAGAAGTGTTAATTTTATCTTTCTCCCCCCCTTGGGAAGGGGGGGCTGGGGGGGGTAAATTCGGGATTAATTGTGGATTTTCCAGCAGAAGTTTGCACAGCTTTTGAGTCAAAAAAGGCTGCCCGCCCGTCCAATACAATACTTCTCTCAAAACTTCATGAGGGCTGTCTGTAAGCTCTGCCAACCCCGCTGCTAGCGGTTGAGCTTCTGTTTCGTCAAAACCCGTTAATTCGATCGCCTTGCCAATATTAAAAGGGGTATTGCTGGTGGCATTTTGCTCGCGGCACAAATCTGTCGGCGATGCTACGCCTAAGAGGGCCCAAGTTAGGCGATCGAACTCTGAATTGTTGGCGCGCTTGTTGTAGCACGATCGAATTAACGCTAAAAAATCGTCGGCGGGAAAATCTAGGGCGAGAATGCTGTCGATTTCGTCAATAAAAATGACAATATTGCTGGAAATGTTGGGTAAGAGTACGGTTTCGATGAATTCGCTCAATCTTTGAACCGGAGTTAAAAAATTGCGATCGCGCCACCAAGTCCGCACGTTGACAATATCCGACAGGTTAAAGTTATTTTCGAGAATGCGTAGCAAACCAGCATACCACTGTTCGGGAGTGACGCCGCGGTTGCCAATTTCCGAAATGTCGATCGCAGCACAAGCAATTCTTTCATTTCTCAGCCGCTGAATTGTCCGCACCTGCAAGCTAGATTTGCCCATTTGCCGGGAATTCAAAACATAGCAAAATTCCCCGGCTTTTAATCCGTTATAAAGGTCGTCGTCGGCTTGCCGCTTCACATAATTCGGAGCGTTATTGGTGAGACTGCCGCCGACTTGATAGTAACTGGGCTTTGTGGTAAAATTCATATAAGTTATTCGGCGGTTAAAACCGCTACTACACAAACAAAATCCGCCTTCGCGGACTGAAGAAGTGAGGCGGTATTAAAGCATAATTCTGTATAATAAATTGTAACACAATACCGTATGAAAACTGATTGGACGGGATATAACGACGACAAAGACAAGTTAAGAGCTGAAATTTGGTCTTTGCTGAAGCATCAAGCCGCATCTATTGGCGATCCGTTCGGTCATATTCCCAACTTTGTCGGTGCACAGGTGGCTGCCGAAAGATTGGCAACTTTACCAATATGGCAACAAGCAAAAACGATTAAGTGCAATCCAGATTCGGCGCAAATTCCGGTGCGGATGCGAGCTTTGCAAGATGGAAAACGCCTGTACATGGCAGTACCGCGATTGACAGATGATCGCTGTTTTGTAGAGTTAACTGCTGAGGATTTGCAACGGCAAAATATATCAATTGCCGAAAGTGCGATCGCCCGCAAAGCACTCGCTTGCGGAAAATTGGTAAGTTTTGCAGAAATGGAGCCGATTGATTTAGTAATAGTCGGCTGCGTAGCTGCCTGCCCCAACGGTGGAAGAACCGGGAAAGGTGCAGGTTTTGCCGATTTGGAATTGGCTATGTTGAAGGAATTCGGGTTAGTACAAATCGATACGCCAATTGTCACAACAGTGCATCCTTTGCAAATAGTCGCAGATTCGCGTTTACCAATGCAAGCTCACGATTGGGCGCTGAATTGGATTGTTACTACTGAGGATGTAATTGAGACTAATACAAGTTACCCGCGTCCAATTGGGTTAAACTGGGATAGTATACGGTCGGAACAGTTGGAACAAATTCCGATTTTGCGAAAGTTAAACGAACCGCGTAAGCGCTAGGACGCGAAGAATGAAAGAAAGAAGAGGAAGAAGGTAATTTCAAATAACAATATTATTATTTATCTCAAGGCAAAAGAGAATTCACAGCGATCGCCCCCATTTCTATTCCTTCAATAATAATCGGTATAACAGCCGATCGCCCGAAATCCAACCTTTGACTATAATCGGGCTGCTCAACTTCAACCAGAGGTTGAGAGTACACCTCAACCAGTCCTTCAACAAGATTCACAATCCAATAAATCGCAATTCCAGCGCGGGCATAAATCCGTTTTTTTACAGTTCGATCGCGCTGAAGCGTCGTATCTGATACTTCAATAATCAGGGCAATATCTTCTGCCCCCGGATGCCGATCGAGATACTGTCGCGTATCCCCTCGAACAACCACTATATCAGGTTCGGGTTCGCTGTTGGAAAGCGTTATCGGTTCTTGAGAATCGACATACCAACCACGGGGTACAATATTCTCTAAAGCAGTTCTGACAAGACGAGTTGTGACTCGATGCGGTGGATTTTTGGGCTTTTTGAAAACCAGCCAACCTTCCAGCAATTCTACAGAGTCATCATCCGTGAGAATGCCAGCTTGAATTATGGCATGATACTGCTCGATGCTCAAGCGCAAAATCAGATCGTTCGGAATTGCTGCAACGCTTTCGACGGGCGACATAACTGTATAGCCGAGTTGATTATTGTCTTATTTTACTGTTTATTTAACGAACCCGCGAAGGCGCGTTACGCGGAGCGGCGCGTAAGCGCTAGGACGGGAAGTAAGAAAGAAGAAGAGGCAGAAGGTAATTTCATAATATATCTACTTTGTGGTGAACACGCGCCATGCAATGAAAGCTGTAAAGGCTAGATAACCAAACACGGTTATCCAGTCTAGCCAATTATCGGATGTTATCAAAAAAATATCGTTCATGGGTATCATTCACCTGATTATTACTTACCACACTTACGCACAAAATTTTACACGATCGCGCTTAAGTGTGATCGAAAATATTGTCGATACAGTTCGCACCTCGGCACGCACTCGTTCCCCTGCAATCTCACCAACCCCAAACTATCTAATTTAAACGCCTGCATCGCCTTTAATTGCACCGGAGAGTCCGCAGCCACAATCTCTCTCATCCCCTGCGCCAACTCTGGATATTCTTCCAAATTCCACAACTGCCGGCGCAAATGGTCGCTGTAAATTCCCGCATCTGCGATCGCAGTTTCTTTTAATTCATCGAGTGTCACACCCGATCGCGAAATGTGATATAATGCAACTCGCATTAAATACGGATGTCCGCCGACAATTGCTGTCAATTTTTCAACTTCTGCATCCGACCAATTCAAGTTGTGGCGCGCTGCTAAATCTTGTATTTGCTGATGGTTGAATTCCGGCAAATCTACGGGCAGTCCGACGTTGAAAGGCGATTGATTGATGTTCATCGGGATGTAAACTTCGGTGGAGTGAACTACAATTAATCGCAGTTTTTTCCAGATGTCCCGCCGCTTCGATTCTTCGTGCCACGCCCGCAGCAGTCCTAAAAAGTCTTCGGCAATGTCTGGATATTGGAAAACGCGATCGATCTCGTCTAATCCTAAAATTAAAGGACTGTCGATTTGTGGCAAAATGTATTTCTCAAAGTAATCTTTGCAGTTGACTTTGCTGCCAAAAATGTCATCCCAATAATCGTCTAATTGATTGGGTAAGTGCAACTCGCGCCCGACGTAAGCGCAAAACCACTTTAAGAATTTATCTAAGTTGGCAAATACGGCTTTATCTACTAACTGAAAAGTTAGTGGCACGGTGCAATAGCCTTGACGGGCTCCGTGATGCAAAATTCTTGCCATCAACGAAGTTTTGCCCATTTGTCTTGGTGCTTTAATTCTAATTAAGGCGCTGGGCTGCACAATAGTTTGATAGCAGCGTTCTTCAATGGGCGGGCGTTCTACATAAAATTGAGAAGCGACATCGACTTGTCCTCCCGGTAATTCTGGTTCGGCGGCGGGTAGAGGTATTTCGTCGCTGCTAATTTCTAATAGTTGTTGTTGTGTTAAATCTTCCGTTTCCTCTGTGACTCGTGCCGGAGTTTCTGCTAGCAAGTTCAGAACTTCTTCGATAATAATTGGAGTGTCGGCGGTGGTTTTCCATTCCCTCTGTTTGATGCGGTACAGATAGCCCCGCAAGTCGTGATTTAGAGGCGAGTTGAGGGGAAAACCGACGCGGATAGGGAGAATTATTGGTTTTCTGTCTGGGCGGGAGTCTTGCAGTTCTTTTGCTTGCTGAACTTGATATGTTAGTAGTTCGCTTTGGTTTTCCGTGGGCGGCAACAGTAGCAGCAAATAATCGCATTCTTGGAGGAAGAAATTAATGCGCTCAAACCAATTATCTCCCAATCTAATGTTATTTTCGGCTGTGAAAACTGTATGACCGATCGCGCTTAAGGCAGTTTCTAACTGTTTTCCTAACTCGCGATCGGGTTCCGCGCTGCGATAACTGACAAATATTTTAACAATTCTGCTGCAGGTGGCTGTTTCCCCCGCTGGTGGCAAATTGTCCAGTTCGTCTAAATTTTCCGGTTCCTCAAGTTTAGCCGATCGATGGTCGCTAGCAGCCAGAGTCATTTCAAAAGCCGCGAACAACTGCCTAATTTTACTCAAATCCGCACCTTCTCTACCCTGCTTAATTTTGCTGACTGTATCGGCACCAACGCCAGATTCAGCCTCGATTTCCGTCAGAGTACCTCTAATGTTATGTCGGTCAGACCATTCTTGGAGCGCCTCGTTAAGTTTCTTTAAGCCAGAGGCAGTGAGAATGCGACCGCGATCGCGTTTTGACTTGAGCACTTCGCTTGCAGTGAAAGGGGAACGAATCTAGAAATTTTAACGCCTTAAGTTCCTATTTTGGGGGATTTTAAGGAAGATAATCAGCCAGCCGGAATTTAAGGGATTTTACTTGGAGATGTTTTTAGGGCGAGCGACTCCTCAAACTCTGTCCTGATAACGGCTTCAACAGTTGAATATATTTGAGGAGAAAAAGTTTTTCTTAACTCCCCAATCTCCGCCACTAATCACCACTTAACTTTTTAGAGTAGATACACCAAGCAAAAAAGGAGCAGCCAAATGAGCAAAATCTTACACAGACTGGCAATGGCCGCTTTGGGAACCGCCGCCATTTTCACAATTAATACACTTAATAATTTAACAGAAGCATCAGCCGCTGGTAAATTTGATGAACCAGAAATTTATCAAAACACAGTTTTTCCACTTGGCGTACCGGGTCAGTTTCATAAATAGGCAAATTCATTCATTTAATTAAGGAGAAATTATGAAGTCTACACTGTGTTCGCCGCAACCTATAGCTACAAAATCTGACTCCGTTGATGCTGAGGCGATCGATGCCTGCACTGCACTTGCATGGATGGAATTGGTAGCATTAGATGCTAGCGCTCTCACGGGGGATGATTGGCTGGCTTTGTGCGATGATATAGATAGCGGGGAAATCTACCGCTGCTGGTTTTTGTGGCGCGATCGCGAAGTTAGCGGTAATTGGGAAGCTTACGATCCTTTGAGCGATCGCCGATTTGTTGCTAAAGGAAAAGTGTTTCTCAAAGCCGCGATCGACTCCCTTGAAGATGCTAGAAATCGGGAAGTCGCCTAACTTAAATTCATGTCAGGTGAATAAAATTTGTGCATACACAACAAGAATTCTGCCAAGAGAATTCGCCACTGTACAAAGTTTTGTCCGCCTGCGCGAGACTGGAAGAAAAAGGGGTAATAGAACCGGATTTGAGATCACTCCCGGAAACGGAATACTCTCAAAGAAAATAAAAAAAATACGGCTGCGGGCAAGAGTGGACTGTATGATGCTAGGTGCTTCGTCTCGAAAGCGGTTGATAACGTTTTTCCAGCCGCTTTCTCGCTGCCGCCGTTAAACTCTTTCTCTTCAAACATGACTCTAAAACTGCGATGGCTGTTACCGGCCGCCCTTAGTCTTTTCTCGATCGCCCTGCCCGCAAAAGCTGATACACTAACATCTTGGCACTTCGATCCTAGGGGAAATCAGCTCAATTTAACCACAGATTCAGGAGTTCAGCCCCAAGTTAAACTAATTGCAAATCCCACGCGCTTAGTAATAGATTTGCCGGGAATAGTCTTGGAATATCCCGAAACTCCTCAAAGCTACAACTCAGCTATTCAACAAATTAGAGTCGGACAGTTTGACACCGGAACTACCAGGTTAGTCATACAATTAACTCCAGGTTATAAGTTAGACCCGCAAAAAGTCCGAGTCATTAGAGAATCTGCCACGCGCTGGTCATTTCAGTTGCCAAATCCCCAGCAAATAGCGGGCAACGAGTCTTTTATCCCAACAGCTATTACCCGCATAGAGCAAGCAGCAGGTCAAGTTACGCCCACTATTTTGCCGGGAAATCAGAGAAACTCTTCCACTGATTTGGTGATGTCCACAGGCTCGGAAATGACCGCAATTAAGCCTCAAATTGAAAGTGCGATCGAACAGTATAGATCCCTGAGCGCCGGAATGTTTTTTCTGGATTTAGATACAGGAAACTATTTGGATATCAAGGGCGATCGAGTATTTCCGGCCGCCAGTACCATCAAACTACCAATTCTGATTGCTTTTTATCAAGATGTAGACGCAGGCAAAGTTAGCCTAGACGAAACATTAGTTATGAAGTCCGACTTAGTAGCCAGCGGTTCTGGAACTATGCAAGACAGACCAAATGGCACTCGGTTTAGCATCAGAGAAACCGTAGATAAAATGATTACCATCAGCGACAATACAGCCACCAACATGATTATTGAACGTTTGGGGGGAATTGCTAAACTCAACGAGCGTTTTCGCAGTTGGGGATTAACTGATACGAGAATTCGCAATTGGCTCGGCGATTTTCAAGGCACAAATACCACAAGTTCTGTGGATATGGTAAAGTTGCTGGCGATGCTGTCTCGCTATAAATCAATACGGTTCAGTTAAGGCTCAAACCCTGGTAAATTAGGTATTGTTTCCAAAAATGGAGAGTAAGTTAG
>NZ_JAUBQB010000165.1:0-3269 GCF_036701035.1 Microcoleus sp. Pol7_B2
TTATCATTATTGTTCCATAATATTTCTGCAGAAAGAGGTATTGACAAAATCTACTCCTTTCTAACTTGTTACCAATGCCACAGAATGGGTAGCTGGGGAAGGACTAAAAATCCCAGTCTTTGATATGTCCTTGGCTGACGGTAGAGCAAAGGGGCGGTACCAAGCTGAATCAGAAGTGCTGCGTAACTCCCTGCTTGAACTGCTTTTTGAACCTGAAGAATTAGCATCCCTAACCATCGTTAAACCAGACCCAAATGATAGCAGCTTCGACCCTCTCAAAAACATCGACTTCGGAGATGGTATTACCAGAAGAGTTGCTTTCAGCTCCGGCAAAAATGTGTACTTTGCAGACATTGAACTCTCAACCAAACTGTTGAGCGTATTCAAAACCCAACCCGACCACGCCTGTCGCTACGGCTCACTGCTAGTTAGCAGTTGCAACCAAGGAGCCAAATTGTTAGATAGCTCCCTTGACGGCGAAACCTTGCGACTCAAAATTGTTGATTCTCAAAGCGATGACCAAAGTGAAAAAGCGAAAGCTCATAAGTGGCAAACCGGAGACTGTCACGGTAAAATTTCACCGGCACTAGCCCAACAATTAGGAGGGAATTACAACCGACCTTTTCAATTCAGATTTGCCTGGATGCAGGAATGGGGACAAGAAGACTGCCACACTCCAGAAATTAGCTTTCTTGCCAAAGGAACGCTGTTGCCTGATGCTAATTTAACCTCCGACTTGGGTTATGATATCATTATGGATCGCTCCTCTATCAAAGGAGTTGCTAAAGAGCAATTAGCTGAACTTATCCCCTGTGGCGACTACGAATTTCCCAAAGCTATACTGGGAAATCGAGGCAACGCCAAAGTAACTGAATACGAAAATTCCTGGCAATTTTCGATTTGGTATTCTGAACCAGCTATTCAGGCTGACATCGCGACACCGACCAAAATTGAAGCCCAAAAGCTAGCTGACTTGCAAAATAACCGGCTGCAACTTGCCAAATACTTAGTGGAGCAGCACGACAAAAAAGCTGCTTTTCAATCTAGCCTTCACGAAGACAGCAGCGGATTAGAAGACGAAACAGATGAAAAAGCCCAACGCAACGAATCCCGGCTAATTTCAATTTTGAGGAACGACAAACTCGGTCAACTCCTCGACTTTCCCAAAGTCGTCGATTTCATGCAAGAACAACTGGCTAAAAAGTGGAAAGACTTAGCAATTAAAGGAACAATTCATCACGGTTCAGCAATGGCTCAACCTTGTGAAAACCTCCAACCCGGTACAATTGTGGCCCCCCACTTGCGACACGGCACAGAAGTCATCGTTACCCGATACCCAATTGTCAGTAAAGATAACATCCGCCGCTACACAGTAGACAACAAAAGCCATCGCGCATTAACGCAATACAAAGGGTGCGTTTTCATTCGCTCTGACCAAGCCATGCAGCATCATCAATGTGATTTTGACGGCGATCAATTAGTGATTACGCCTGCTTCACGAATGCCGAATATCGCCTCTGAAACCAGGCACGCTAATCAAGAGAATGAGTACGATGCTGTTGAGAAGCGAGAGAAAGTTGACTACACTAAAGCTACCGATAGTGATGGCGAGCGCAAGTATACCAAATTGCGGCAAATTGCCGTAGCCATCGCCCAAAACAAAATCGGCTGGGTTGCTACCTTAATCGGGAGAGTGCAATCGTCAGCAGCAGAACCGGGACAGCCAGAAAGTTTATTCAATCAACAGAAGCGGCAGCTTCTTGGAAAGCTATTTGATGCCCTGCAAATTGAAGTGGACAGTCCCAAAAGTGCTACTCGCACCGAAGACCACCACCCTACTTTGTTGTCCAAGGCTAAGCAGTGGTCAGAACAGCACCCAAGCTACCTATTTGACTACAAAGACGACCCCAGGCTTTACAAAACCGTACCATTACCTATAGGAGACGGCACCGCTATCAATTGCATTGCTAGAGAGGCTGTTAACCCCGAATGGGAATCAACTCGTCTAAAAAGCCGCCACCGCGACGAATTTCGCTACCTGTTCGAGTCTCCTTCCGACTTGGATGAACGAGAAAAATGGGAGAAACATTATGTCAGGTGGGCACAAGATATTAAGGAACGCTATCGAGAAAGGATGGGTGAAATTCACTTGGAGTGCGGCGACGATTCTAAGGCAATTAAAGAAGCCGTCAGCAAGTTATACGAGAGCTTAAGAGCCGATGTGACCGAAGCTTGGGCTGACCCTGAAGAACGGTTTTTAGCTGCTAGTGCGATGTGGCACGTCGAAACCGCCAATCCCAACTTAGAAGTTCCTCGCAAAGCTTGTAAGGAACTTTCTCGCCAACTGCTGATTGAATTCAACCTTGAACCTGAGTACGAGCGACTGCACGAAGCAATGCCAAAAGACACTTACATTCTGAGCGTCCCTTTCGAGGAATTTGAACGGGACGGTAGCAATAAGACTGTCAGGGATAAGAAGCGACAGCCAGTTGGCAAAGACTTAGCTGGACATTGGAAAGAATTGTTAGACAGCAAAGGCATTAAATATGAAGCAACTTTGCATCCGAGCCTGCCAATGGTCAATTTTGCCTTAATTGAACCCAGCGACAAACTGGTGGGAATTCTTGAGAAGAAGTTTTGCGAAAATGTCAACGACATCGACAGTTTAGACTTAACTTACCGCGATGGTCTTGGTCGCACCAAAGATGTGAGCTCACGCATTGTAGCTCCTGCTGATTATACTTGGCTTGAGTCCCAAAACCAAACACCTAAAGCAGCATTGGTTCTCAATTTGTTTACAGATGAAATTTGCCAGCAATTGCAAACCTTTCAGTTTGACAGAGCTGAACTGATTGGGCAGAAGTACAATGACTTGAAAGATGTTGACTTTAGCAGTCCCAAATGGAGGCAAAAAACATTGACTTTTGAGGTGGGATCTGTTAGCGGTAGCGGTTCGAGGCGCGACGGCAGCCCTATTGTCCTCCTTGACGGACAAGAATTAGCTATGTTCTCTGCTAATTCACCTAAATTGCCGATCGGCACTACCTTTGAGGCCACTATTGAACCCTCGCCTAAAGGTAGTGCTCTAATATTAAACATCAACCCTAGCTCTGTGCGACTCATTGAATCAGTGGAGGAACTTGCAGAAGTCGCGCCAACTCCTTGTCAAGAGCGATCGCAATCCGTATCCCCCAGGGCGGATTTATTGTCGGAATAATAAATTAGGGGATTGGGCTATTTGCTGATGCGCGCCCTCGGGATTTAACTGG